>NZ_BAAGXY010000019.1:0-21841 GCF_054779595.1 Angustibacter peucedani | reverse complement strand
CGGCCCCGGTCGCGCCGCCGGACGCCGTGCCGGTGGCGGTGGCCGCGGGCGCGGCGGCGGTGCTGCTGCCCGACGACCTGGGCGAGCGCACCATGCTCGGCGACACCGGGGCCAACGCGGCCGGGGCCCTGCTCGGCGTGGCCGCCCTCGCGGCGACCCGCCCGCGCGGGCGCCTCGCGCTGCTGGCCGGCCTGGTCGGGCTCACCGTCGCCAGCGAGAAGGTCAGCTTCACCCGGGTGATCGAGCGCACGCCGGTGCTGCGCGAGCTGGACGCCCTCGGCCGTCGTCCGGCCTCGTCGTGAGCCGGTCGTGAGCGCGCCGTCGCGCCGCCTGGTCACCGGCCTGGCCGGTGCGGCGGCCGGCATCGCGGTGCTGACCCTGCTCGCCCGCGTCGTCGGGTTCGGCCGGTGGCTGGCCTTCTCGGGCACGGTCGGCAGCTCCTGCGTCGGCTCGGCGTACGCCAGCGCCAACCAGGTGCCGAACGTGCTCTTCGAGGTGGTCGCCGGGGGAGCGCTGGCCGCGAGCGTGGTGCCCGTGCTGTCGTCGGCGCTGGTGCGCGGCGACCGGGCGGCCGCCGACCGCACGGCGTCAGCGCTGCTCACCTGGTGCGTCGTGCTGCTCACGCCGCTGGCCCTGCTGCTGGCCCTGCTCGCCGGCCCGGTCACCGACCTGCTGCTCGGCGGCACCGGGTGCCCGGGGCAGCACGCCAGCGCCACCCGCATGCTCGTCGCGTTCGCGCCCCAGGTCGTGCTGTACGGCGTGGGCATCGTGCTGACCGGCGTGCTGCAGGCCCACCGCCGGTTCGTCGGGCCGGCGCTCGCCCCGCTGGTGTCGAGCGTCGTCGTGATCGGCGTCTACCTGGCCTTCGCGGCGGTCACCGACCGTCCCTCGGGCGCGGCCGCCGCCACCTGGTTGCCCGACCGCGGCGCCGAGCTGCTGCTGGCGCTCGGCACCACGGCCGGGGTGCTGGTGCTGAGCCTGCCGCTGCTGGTGCCGGCCCACCGTGCGGGCGTGCGGCTGCGCCCGACGCTGCGCTTCGACGACGGCGTCGCGGCCCGCGTCCGCACGCTCGCACTGGCCGGTCTGGCCGGGCTCGTGGCCCAGCAGGTGCTGGTGCTCGTCACCGTGCGGCTGTCGAACGCCAGCGGCGGCGCCGGCACGATCAACGTCTACCAGTACGTGCAGGCGGTCTACCTGCTGCCGTACGCCGTGCTCGCGGTGCCGCTGGCCACGGCGTCGTTCCCCACGCTCGCGGCGCAGGCGGCCGCGGACGACGGACCCGCCTTCGCCCGCACGTTGACGCGCACCACGCGCGGGGTCGTGCTCGTGGCGGTCGCCGGGGCCGCGGTGCTGGTCGCGACGGCACCCGCGGTGGGCCGGCTGTTCGCCGCCCTCGACGCGGGGGGAGCGGCGCTCGGTGCCCTGCCCGTCGCCCTGACCGCCTTCGCCCCCGGGCTGGTCGGCTTCGCGCTGGTCGCGCACCTGGGGCGGGCGCTGTTCGCGGCGCACCGGGCGGTGTGGGCGGCGCGGGCCACGGTCGGCGGGTGGCTCGTCGCGGTCGTCGCCTCGCTCGTCCTGGTGCCGCTGCTGGACGACGGCACCGACCCCGCGCGCGGCACGCTGCTCGCGCTCGGGCTGGCCAGCTCGCTCGGCATGACCGTCGCCGGAGCGGCGCTGCTCGTCGGCGCCGCCCGCACCGAGGTCGGCTCGACGCGGGTCGCCGAGGCGCTCGCCGGGTCACTGCCCGTGCTCGCCCGGTGCCTGGCCGTCGCGGTCGTCGCCCTGTTGGCGGGTCGCCTGGTGACCGACCGGGTGACGACGGCGGGGGTCGGCGGCGCGCTGGTCGCGGGTGTGGTGGGATCGGTGGTCACGGGTTCGGTGCTGCTGCTGGGGGTGGCGCTCACCGACCGGGAGGACCTGCGAGCCCTGCTGCGGCGCGACGCCGCGGCCGGATGACCCCGAGCCAGGAGGCGGACGTGGCCGACGAGCCGTTGCGCGTCCTGCTGCTGCTCGGCACCAGCGGCGGCGGCGTGGCCCGGCACGTGCGGGCGCTCGCGGCGTCGCTGCAGCAGGCCGGCCACGACGTGACCGTGGGCGCGCCGTCGTCCGTGCACGAGGAGTTCGACTTCGCCGGCACCGGTGCCCGCGCCGAGGTGGTCGAGGTGCGCGAGCGCCCGCACCCGCGCGGGGACGTCAAGGCCGTGGGCACGATCGGCCACCTGGCCGACGACGCGGACGTCGTCCATGCGCACGGCCTGCGCGCGGGCGGTCTCGCCGTGCTGGCCCTGCGCCGGCGCGAGACCCCGCTGGCGGTGACGCTGCACAACGCGCTGCTCGCCCAGGGCGTCGGCGGCAGCCCGGTGCGTGCTGCCTACGCGGTGCTCGAGCGGCTGGTCGCGCGCGGCGCCGACGTCGTGCTCGGCGTCTCGGCCGACCTCGAGGACCGCCTGCGCGAGCTGGGCGCGTCCGACGTGCGGCACGCGGTCGTGCCCGCCCCGGCGGCCCTGCGCGCCACGTCGACGCCCGCGCGCGTGCGCGAGGAGCTGGACGTCGACGGGCGTCCGGTCGTGCTGTGCGTGGCCCGGCTGGCCGAGCAGAAGGGGCTGCCGCTGCTGCTCGACGCGGTCGCGCTGCTGCCCCAGCCCGAGCCCGGCGCCCTGGCCCCGGTGGTGCTGGTGGCCGGCGACGGGCCGCTGCGCGAGCGGCTGGCGGCGCGGATCGAGGCCGAGCAGCTGCCGGTCGAGCTGCTGGGCTGGCGCGACGACGTGGGCGACCTGCTGACGGTCGCGGACGTCGTCGTGTCGAGCGCCGTGTGGGAGGGCCAGCCGATCGCCGTCCAGCAGGCGCTGCAGGCCGGCGCGGCCGTCGTGGCGACGGACGTCGGCGGCACGGCGGAGGTCACGGGCGACGCCGCGCTGCTCGTGCCGGGCGGCGACGCGCCCGGGCTCGCAGCCGGTCTGGGCCGGTTGCTGGGCGACTCCCGGGCCCGCGAGGACCTGCGTCGTCGTGCTCGCCAGCGGGCCACCGAGCTGCCGGACGACGACGACGCGCGCGACGCCGCGCTCGACGTGTACGGGGCACTGCGCCGATCTGGGTCGACGACCTAGTACAGTAAAAGTCCGTGGCGCAGACGAAACATCTCTTCGTGACCGGCGGCGTGGCCTCCTCCCTCGGCAAGGGCCTGACCGCATCGAGCCTCGGCCTCCTGCTCCGTTCGCGCGGCATCCGCGTGACGATGCAGAAGCTCGACCCCTACCTGAACGTCGACCCCGGGACGATGAACCCGTTCCAGCACGGCGAGGTCTTCGTGACCGACGACGGGGCCGAGACCGACCTCGACATCGGGCACTACGAGCGGTTCCTCGACCGGCCGCTGTCGGCGAGCGCCAACGTGACGACCGGCCAGGTCTACAGCGAGGTCATCGCCAAGGAGCGGCGCGGCGAGTACCTCGGCGACACCGTGCAGGTGATCCCGCACATCACCAACGAGATCAAGCGCCGCATGCGGGCGCAGGCGTCGTCCGACGTCGACGTGATCATCACCGAGATCGGCGGCACGGTCGGCGACATCGAGTCGCTGCCGTTCCTCGAGGCCGCGCGGCAGGTGCGCCACGACGTCGGCCGCGACAACGTGTTCTTCCTGCACGTCTCGCTCGTGCCCTACCTCGCGCCGTCCGGCGAGCTGAAGACCAAGCCGACCCAGCACTCGGTGGCCGCGCTGCGCCAGGTCGGCATCCAGCCCGACGCGCTGGTCGTGCGCAGCGACCGCCCGGTGCCGCCGGACATGAAGCGCAAGATCTCGCTGATGTGCGACGTCGACGCCGAGGCCGTCGCGAACGCCGTCGACGCGCCGTCCATCTACGACATCCCCAAGGTGCTGCACCGCGAGGGCCTGGACGCCTACATCGTGCGCCGGCTGGGTCTGGCGTTCCGGGACGTCGACTGGTCGGCGTGGGACGACCTGCTGCGCCGCGTGCACGAGCCCGAGCACCACGTCGAGGTCGCCCTGGTGGGCAAGTACGTGGACCTGCCGGACGCCTACCTGTCGGTCACCGAGGCCCTGCGCGCCGGCGGCTTCGACCAGGACGCCAAGGTCAGCCTGCGGTGGGTCGCGTCCGACGAGTGCTCGACGCCCGAGGGGGCGCAGAAGGCGCTCGGCGGCGTCGACGCGGTGTGCGTGCCCGGCGGGTTCGGCGTGCGCGGCATCGAGGGCAAGCTGGGCGCGCTGCGCTGGTCGCGCGAGCACGGCGTGCCGACGCTGGGCCTCTGCCTCGGCCTGCAGTGCATGGTCATCGAGTACGCGCGCAACGTCGCCGGGCTCGAGGGCGCGTCGTCGACGGAGTTCGAGGCGAGCTCGCCGCACCCGGTGATCGCGACGATGGTCGAGCAGAAGGCGATCGTCGAGGGCGACGGCGACATGGGCGGCACCATGCGGCTGGGACTGTACCCGGCGCACCTGGCCGAGGGCTCGGTCGTCGCGGAGGCCTACGGCACCACCGTCGTCGAGGAGCGCCACCGCCACCGGTACGAGGTCAACAACGCCTACCGGGGCGAGCTCGAGGCCGCCGGCCTGGTGTTCTCGGGCACGTCGCCGGATGGCGGGCTGGTCGAGTTCGTCGAGCTCGACCGCGACACCCACCCGTACTACGTGTCGACGCAGGCGCACCCCGAGTTCCTCTCGCGCCCGCACCGCGCCCACCCGCTGTTCGCCGGTCTCGTCCGGGCGGCCGTCGACGCGCAGCGCGCGGCGCGGTTGGTCGAGGTCGAGCGCCCGCGCGAGCAGGCCGTCGCCAGCGCGTGAGCGTCGAGCTGCGCGACACCATCGGCCCCAAGCCGGTGCGGTCGTCCGAGGTCGTGTTCGAGGGCCGCGTGTGGGACGTCGTCAGCGACGTCGTCGACCTCGGCCGGGCCGGCGAGGTGACGCGCGACTACGTGCGGCACCCGGGCGCGGTCGGCGTCCTGGCGCTGGACGACGAGGGCCGCGTGCCGCTCGTGCACCAGTACCGGCACCCGGTGGGCATGACGATGTGGGAGCTGCCGGCCGGGCTGCTCGACGTCGCGGGGGAGGCGCCGGTGCTCGCCGCGCAGCGCGAGCTGGCCGAGGAGGCCGACCTGCGGGCCGGCACGTGGCACACGCTGGCCGACTGGGTCATGTCGCCGGGCGGGACGTCGGAGGTGTTCCGCTGCTTCCTCGCGCGCGACGTCTCGGCCGTGCCGGAGGGCGAACGGCACGAGCGCGACGGCGAGGAGATGGACATGCCGACGCACTGGTTCGCGCTGGACGACGTGCGCGACGCGGTGCTCGCTGGCCACCTCAACAGCCCCTCGCTGGTCGTGGGGGTGCTCGCGGCCTGCGCGTCGCGCGACGGGGGGTGGGCCTCGCTGCGGCCGGCCGACGCGCCGTGGCCCGAGCACCCGGCCTTCCGCGACCGCTGAGCCGCGGGCTGCGCAAAGGTCCTCCGCGACGTCGGTGCCGCGCCCTACGCTCTCGGGGCATGACCGAGATGAGCATGAACCGCGTGATCCACGGCGCGTTCCGGCGCGACCTCGACCGCTTCGTCGCCGCGCTCGGCTCGTTCCCCGCGGGTGACCAGCGCCGGGCCGACCAGCTGGCCACCGCCTGGGCCAACTTCGACGACCAGCTGACCTACCACCACGAGGGCGAGCACGAGACCGCCTGGCCGGCGCTGCAGAAGGTCGGCGTCAGCCCCGAGGTGCTCGCCACCATGGACGCCGAGCACGCCACCATGGCCGAGGCCCTCGGCGTCGCGCGCGGTGCGATGGCCGCCCTGAAGAGCTCGCCCGGCGCGCCGCAGGCGTCCGCCGCCCAGGGCGCCTTCGAGCAGCTGCGCACCGTGACGGTGCGGCACCTCGACCACGAAGAGGCCGAGATCGAGCCGGTCTACCTGGCCAACGTCGACCACCCGGCGATCGTGGCGATGGGCAAGGAGTTCGCCAAGGTCGGGCCGGCTCGCGGCGGTCGCTTCTTCGCCTGGGTCCTCGACGGCGCGACGCCCGACCAGCGGGCCGCGATCGGGCACACCGTGCCGCCGCCGGTGCTCAAGGTGCTGACGGCCGTCTTCGGACGCGGCTACCGCAAGGACGTCGCCTCGGTCTGGGCCCACTGAGCCTCCCGCGGGTGCTACCGTCGCGCAGCCGCCGGCGCCTGTGACCGGCACGTCCCAGGGGGCAACACCGTCGTGCTGAACCGCCGCGCTGCCATCGCGCTCGCCGTCGTCCTTCCCGCTGCGGGCCTCGTGCCGCTCGCCGCGGCCGCTCCGGCCGTGGCGGCCACGAGCGTGCTGGCGCCCGTCGACCGGCCCGACCCGGCCGGCACCGTGGTCTACCCGGCCAAGCCGTCGACCGCGGCGGTCACGCACCGGGTGCTGGCGGCGTACGGCACCCGGAGACTGGTGATGCAGCCGTTGCCGACGACCGGGGCGACCGGGTCCCACGAGCTGGCGGTGCAGGAGGGGTCGGCCGCGCCGCGCCCGCTGGGCGTCGTCGTCTCGTCCGCCCCGTTCGTGCGGACGGCCGGGCCGCGGGTGCTGGTCAACCAGCAGGTCGTCGACCTGAGCGACATGACGACCCGCCCCGTACCCACCGGGTCCTGGATCCTCGTCGGGCCGGCCCCGGACGGCGTGGTCACCCGCCTCGGGAGCGTGTTCACCTGGCGCCACGACGACGGCACGACGACGCAGCTGTCCGGTCCGGCGGCGACGGCCTTCGGTGCCTCCGCGGTGCGCGCCGACGGTCTCGCGATCTACCTCGGCACCGGCGACCCCGCGTCCTCGGGCCTGTGGTGGCTCCCGGCCGACGGGTCACCCGGCCACCTGGTGCAGGCGGCGGCTGGCGTGACGTCCGTGGCGCTGTCGACCCAGGACGTCGGCTGGGTGCAGTCCGTGGGCGGCACGACGTCGCTGCGGCGCATCGCGACGACCGCGACGGACGCCGACACCCCCCAGGTGTGGACCGTCGAGGCCGGCACGGCCGCCCCGGTGCTCACCGACAGCTCGACCGCGTGGCGCCTCGCCGGCTACAGCGCGGGTCCGCTGCGCGTCGCCACCGCGATGGCTGCCGATCCCGTCGTCACGGCGAAGGACGCCGGTGGCACCGCGCTCGCGGTCTCGTCGGTCGCCACCGACGGCACGACGCTCCTCGCGACCGACGAGCTGCCGATCACCCACCCCGAGCTCGACACCGTCGCGGCCTCGGGCACCGCCACGCCGGTCGTCGACCTCCAGCCCTCGGTGTGGACCACCACGCGCCTGCAGGACGACGGTGCCGACCTCTTCGTCGACCGCCCTGGCACGTACACGGACGTGGTGCACGTCGCCGATGGTGCTCTCGTCGCGCACGAGCGCGGGCTGCTCTCGGCCGGTCGGTGGACGACGTCCTTCGACAACACCAACGGGCACAGCTACGTCTCGGTGCAGCCGACCAGCTCGAACTCGGTGACGGGCCTGCTCGAGGACCTAGAGTACAGCCGCCCGATCGCGTTCGCGGGCAACGCCTTGGCGACGCCGACGCGGGCGTGGCTGGGCCTGTCGGGTGCCGGGACGGCGCTGCCGTCCGGCGTCCGCAGCGCCGCGACGAACGGCCGGGTGATCTGGGCGAGCACGCAGGCCGGGGGGCTGTGGCGCGTGGACGCCAGCGGCGCGCGCCGGATGTGGGCGGACGGCTGCTCCGCCGGCCAGGACTGCTCGGCCACGCTGTTCGCCTCGGGCGACGACCTGCTGGCCCGGCTGTACACGGGCACCAGCGTCGTGCTCCGGCCGGACGCCACCGTGCGCTCGTCGGTGCCCACGACGCGGGTCGGAGCGTTCGCGGACGGGCTGGTCGCCTGGGTGACGTCCGACGGCTCGGTCATGGTCTACGACGTCCGCGGCTCCGGCCCGGCCGTCACCGTCGCGTCCGCCGCCCCCGGGTCGCCGCTGTCGCTGGACGACGGCCGGCTGACCTGGGTCGCCCGTGACGGGTCCCTCCGTCGCGCGCCGCTGGCCTCCGTCGTCCGGGCCTCGCACGTCGACGTGCTCGACGACGCCGCCCCCGGCTTCTCGCCCAACGGCGACCACCTGACCGACCTCTGGTCGCCGTCCTGGCGCACCGAGGCGCCGCTGGCGTCGGCCGCGCTGACCATCACGACCGCGGGTGGGTCGACGGTGCGCACCCTGCCGGTCACCGTGGTCGGATCCGTGGCCACGGTCACGTGGGACGGCACGACCGCGTCTGGTGCGCTCGCGGCCGACGGTGCGTACTCGTGGCGGCTCAGCGGCACCAGCGTCGGCGGCTCGAAGGTGGGTCGGGCCGGTGCGGACGACGTCACGGGAACGGTGAACCTCAGCCGTTGGCGGCCGCGGGTCACGTTGAAGGCCCCGGCGACGAGCCTGACGACGTCCGAGCGCCCGTACGTGCGCGCGGCGTGGGCCGTCGCCTCCGGCAAGCCGTCCTGGGTGCCCGAGACGTACGAGGTGCAGCAGTGGGACGGCGGGGTCTGGGTCCCGTGGTTCACCGGCACGCGCGGCCACAGCGCGGCGTGGACGAAGCGGCTGTACCGCGACGACCTGACGCTGCGGGTGCGGCTGCGCTCGCTCGGCGGGATGGTCAGCCCGTGGGTCACGACGACCACCCAGCTGCTCACCGACGACCGCACCCTGGCGCGCTCCGGCTCGTTCGGCTCGGGCTGGCGCCCGGTGACGCAGTACGGCGCGTTCGACAGCACGGCCCGTACGACGCGCACCGGCTCGTTCTACACCTACGAGTCCGGCGTGCGACGCGTCCGCGTCTACGCCACCACGTGCCGCACCTGCGGCAAGGCCGAGGTGTCGGTCAACGGGTCGTGGTGGGGCCAGCACTACGTCGAGGTGAACACCTACTCCTCGACGACGCGGCACAAGATGCTGGTCGCCGAGGTGCTCGTCCCGAGCATCCAGTCGGTGACGGTCAGCGTCCACCCGCGGCCGACGAGCGGCCGGCCGAACCTCTACCTCGACGCGTTCGCCTTCTGGCACTAGCCGATCGGCGGCCCGGCCGCCAGCTCGGCAACGGGCGTCACCCAGGTGATACCCGTTGCCGAGATCACCGCCGACCCGGCGCCGCGGCCGGGGTTCAGGGGAGGTCTTCCTCCCAGAACTCGGTCGAGCTGGCCCGCGCCGCCGGGTCGCCGCCGCCGCCGTGCACCTCGTCCTCGCGCCCGCGCAGCTCGACGCGCCGGATCTTGCCGCTGATCGTCTTGGGCAGGTCGGCGAACTCGATCCGCCGGATCCGCTTGTAGGGCGCCAGGTGCTCGCGCGCGTAGCCGAGGATCGACGCCGCCGTCTCGGCGGTCGGCTCGTGCCCGGAGGCCAGCACCACGTACGCCTTCGGCACCGCCAGCCGCGTCGGCTCGGGCGACGGCACGACCGCCGCCTCGGCCACCGCCGGGTGCTCGATCAGCACCGACTCGAGCTCGAACGGGCTGATCCGGTAGTCCGACGCCTTGAACACGTCGTCCGAGCGCCCGACGTACGTGATGTAGCCCTCGTCGTCCCGGCTCGCCACGTCACCGGTGTGATAAGCGTTGCCGCGCATGGCATCCGCCGTGCGCTCCTTGTCGTCGCGGTAGCCGACCATCAGGCCGACGGGTCGTCCGAGCGGTCCGTCGAGCCGCAGGCACAGCTCGCCCTCCGTGGTCTCCTCGCCGGTCACCGGGTCGAGCAGCACCACGTCGTACCCCGGCAGCGGCCGTCCCATCGAGCCGGGCTTCAGCGGTGCCCCCGGCGGGTTGCCGACCTGCGCCGTGGTCTCGGTCTGCCCGAACCCGTCGCGGATCGTCAGCCCCCAGGCCTGCTGCACCTGCTCGATCACCTCGGGGTTGAGCGGCTCGCCGGCGCCGACCACCTCGCGCAGCGGGATGCGCCCGCGATGGGCTGCGAGGTCCGCCTGCACCAGCATCCGCCAGACCGTCGGGGGAGCGCAGAAGGTCGTCACCTCGCAGGCCGCCATCGTCGCGAGCAGCGGCTCGGCCGCGAACCGGGACTGGTTCACCACCAGCACCGTCGCCTCGGCGTTCCAGGGCGCGAACAGGTTGCTCCACGCGTGCTTGGCCCAGCCGGGCGAGCTGATGTTGAGGTGCACGTCGCCCGGCTGCAGCCCGATCCAGAACATCGTCGACAGGTGACCGACCGGGTACGAGACGTGCGTGTGCTCGACCAGCTTCGGCTGCGCCGTCGTCCCGGACGTGAAGTACAGCAGCAGCGACTCGTCCGACCGGGTCGGCACCTCCGGCGAGAACGTCTCGAGGTGCTCGTAGCTCGCGCCGTACGACAACCAGCCCTCGACGTCGTCGCCGACGGCGATCCGCGTCCAGCCGCCGTGCACGTCGGCGAACTTGGCGGTGTCCTCGCTGCGGGCCACGACGTGCGCGACGTGCCCGCGGTCGACCCGGTCGCGCAGGTCGGCCGGGGCCAGCAGGGTCGTCGCCGGGATGACGACGACGCCGAGCTTGATGCAGGCGAGCACGGTCTCCCACAGCTCGACCTGGTTGCCGAGCATCAGCAGCAGCCGGTCGCCGCGGTGCACGCCGTGCGCCTGCAACCACGCGGCCAGCTGGCCCGAGCGGCTCGACATCTCGGCGTACGTCACCTTCGTGCCGGTGCCGTCCTCGTCGACGACCCACAGCGCCGTGCGCGCGCCGGTGTCGGCCGAGGCGGCCACGACGTCGAACCAGTCCAGCGCCCAGTTGAAGTGCGTCAGGTCCGGCGGCCGGTACGCCTCGACCGCCGCTGCGGGGTCGTCGCGGTGCAGCAGCAGGTGGTCCCGCGCCGTCCGGAAGGTCTCGTAGCTCGCGTCGTGCTCGGCCATCGTCATGCTCTGGACCCTCGCACCCCGCCGGTGGTCGGTCAACGCGAACCAGGCTCCGGGACGACGCGCTCAAGCCGGGCACGTCCCCGGCCGATCCGCTGGTGCAGGTTAGGTTCGTGGACGACGTCAGGAGGCAGGTCGTGGTGACCAGGGCAGGGCAGCAGGTCCCGGCGAGGGCGCGTCGGATCGCGACGGCGGCGCTGCTGCCGGTCGTGCTCCCGGCCGTGCTGCTGGCGGGCTGCCGCGGGGACGACGCGGCCACGCCGACGACGTCCACGACCTCGGCTGCCCCGACGCCCTCGACCACCAGCCCGGCGCCGAGCGAGACCGCGACCGAGACGCCCACCCCCACCGAGACGGCGACGCCCACGGCGACCGCGACGGCCACCGCCACCGCGACGGCCACGGCCGAGTGGCCCACCTCGCTGGGCGAGCCCCAGCAGGGCGGCTCGGTCTGGGGCGTGTACCTGGCGGTCGGGCACAGCGCCAGCGACGCGGGCGTCGAGCGGGCCGTGAAAGAGGCCGCCAAGGTCGGCTACCAGGCCGTCGTCGGCGACGTCGCCTGCGACCACGGCGCCCTCAAGGCCCTGCACCTGGACGAGTACGACTACTGGTCCGGCGCGGTGCTGTACTTCGCGACCAAGGCCGACGCGCAGACCTTCGTGACGCGCTACGGCGCCGAGGTCCGCAAGCCCAAGGGCTACGCCAAGATCACCCTCGGCTGCCTGGACTGACCGGCCGCGTGCCCACCCGGGTGACGACCGACGCCGCGGTGCGGCACCCGGCGTCCAGGGCATCACGCACGTCCTGGCCGGACACCACCGACGCCAGGTAGGCGGCGGCGAAGGCGTCGCCCGCACCGGTCGTGTCGACCACCGCGCCGACGGCCGGGCACGCCGGCACCTCGACCCCTTCGCGACCGTCGGCCGCCCACCGCGCTCCGGACGCGCCGAGCTTCAGCACGACCTCGCCGTACGTGCCGGTGAGCCGTGCCAGCGCGGTCGCCGGGTCGCGCGTGCCGACCAGCACGTCGGCCTCGTCGAGGGTGCAGAACACCAGGTCCACGCCCTCGGTCAGCGCCAGGAACTCCTTGCCCCCCAACGCTTCCAGCGGTGCGGCGCTCGCGACGTCGACGGACGTCGGCACGCCGGCCGAGCGTCCCTCCGCCAGCGCCGCCCGCCCGGCGTCCCGCGAGCCGGGGTTCAGCAGCGTGTAGCCCGACACGTGCACGCGCGCCGCCGACCGCAGCGCCTCGACCGGCAGGTCACCCGTCGACAGCGCCGAGTTGGCCCCGGCGTCCGGGAGCATCGTGCGCTCGCCGTCCGCCCCGACGAGCACGACGACCGTGCCGGTGGCCAGCGCCGGGTCGAGCACCACGTGCGGCTCGACCCCGGCGCGGCGCAGCACCTCGACCGCCTCGCGGCCGAACGGGTCGTCGCCCACGCGGCCGACGAACGCCGTCGGGCAGCCGAGGTGCACCAGCCAGTGCGCGACGTTCGCGCCCGCACCGCCCTGCTGGGTCTGCACGTGCGCCGCCGTGTCGGACCCGAGAGCCAGCGGGTCGTCGACGCGCGCGACGACGTCCGTCATGACGTCGCCGAGGACGGCGAGGGTCATCGGCCCGCCGCGTGCGCCACCGCGATCCGCGCGGCCAGCGCCGCGTTGCGCAGGATGATCCGGGTGTTGACCTCGAGGCTGCGGCCCTCGGTGTCGTGGTGGAACCGGGCCAGCAGGTACGGCGTGGTGTCCTTGCCGTGCACGCCCTCCGCCTCGGCGCCGGCGAGCGCACCAGCCAGCACCCGGTCGTGCAGCTCGGGGTCGAGCTGCTCGTCGACCGGCAGCGGGTTGGCGACCACGAGGCCGGCCAGGTCGGTGCCGAGGTCGGCCCGCGCGTGCATCACCGCGGCGACCTGCTCGGGGGTGTCGACGCGGTGCTCGAGCGGCTGGCCCGAGTCGGCGAGGTAGAAGCCCGGGAAGCGGTCGGTGCCGTAGCCCAGCAGCCCGATGCCGAGGGTCTCGAGCCGCTCGAGCGTGGCCGGGACGTCGAGGATCGACTTCACGCCGGCGCACACGACGGTGGTGGGCACGCGGGCCAGCGTCACCAGGTCGGCCGACTCGTCGAAGGTGCCGCTCGCGCCGCGGTGCACGCCGCCCAGGCCGCCGGTCGCGAAGACCGGGATGCCGACGAGCGCGGCCAGGTGGGCGGTCGACGCGACCGTCGTGGCGCCGTGCCCCTGCCGGGCCGCGACCGCGCCGAGGTCGCGGACGCTGACCTTCACGACCGAGTCGTCGCCGGCCACGGTCGCCAGCGCGTCGTCGTCCAGCCCGACGCGCACCTGGCCGCCCACCAGGGCGACGGTGGCGGGCACCGCGCCGTTCGAGCGCACCGCCTGCTCGATCTCGCGCGCGACCCGCAGGTTGTCGGGGCGCGGCAGGCCGTGGCTGATGATCGTGGACTCGAGGGCGACCACAGGTGCGCCGTCGTCGAGCGCCTGCTGCACCTCGGGGGACGTGAGCACCGGCGGGGTGGGCGAGGTCATGCGCCGCAGCCTAGTGAGCGCCCCGGCTAGGCTCGGCGCGTGCCCGCCGCAGCCCGTCCGTACCCCGCGCACTGGGAGGCGGACGTCGTCCTGCGCGACGGCGGCGTCGTGCACCTGCGACCCATCCGGCCGGACGACGCACCCGCCGTCGAGGCGTTCCACTCCGGCCAGAGCGCGGAGTCGATCTACCTGCGGTTCTTCGCCCCGCTGCAACGGCTCTCCGAGCGCGACCTCGAGCGGTTCACGACCGTCGACCACGTCGACCGCGTCGGCCTGGTGGCCACGCTCGGCAGCTCGATCGTCGGCATCGGCCGCTACGACCGGGTCGAGGGCGACACGGCCGAGGTGGCCTTCAACATCTCCGACGCCCACCAGGGCCGGGGCGTCGGGTCGGTGCTGCTCGAGCACCTGGCCGCCGCGGCCCGCGAGCGCGGCATCCGGCGGTTCGTCGCCGACGTCCTGCCGCAGAACCGCAAGATGATCGGGGTGTTCGGCGAGGCCGGGTACACCGTGCGCCACCACTACGAGGACGGCGTCATCGCCCTCGAGTTCGACATCTCCCCGAACGAGGACTCCGACCGCGTGCGCGAGTCGCGCGAGCAGCGCTCGGAGGCGCGCAGCGTGCAGGCCGTGCTGCACCCGCGCTCGGTCGCCGTCGTCGGGGCCAGCCGCGACCCCGACTCGATCGGGCACCGGCTGCTCGAGAACCTGCTCGCCGCCGGGTTCACCGGACCGCTCTACGCCGTCAACCCCGAGGCGTGGGAGGTGCAGGGCGTCGAGAGCCACACGCGCGTGAGCGACATCCCCGACCAGGTCGACCTCGCGGTGGTCGCGGTCCCGGCCGAGCTGGTGGCCGACGTCGTGGCCGACTGCGGCGCCGGGGGAGTGCGCGGGCTCGTCGTCGTCAGCAGCGGCTTCGCCGAGACCGGCGAGGAGGGGCGCGAGCGGCAGGCCGAGCTGGTGCGGCTGGCCCACCGCCACGGCATGCGGGTCATCGGGCCCAACTCGTTCGGCATCCTCAACACCGACCCCGAGGTGCGGCTGAACGCCTCGCTCGCGCCGACCATGCCGCCGGCCGGGCGCCTCGGCCTGTTCAGCCAGTCCGGCGCGCTCGGCATCGCGGTGCTCGACACCGCGCGCCGCCGCCGGCTCGGCGTCTCGAGCTTCGTGTCGTCGGGCAACCGCGCCGACCTCAGCGGCAACGACCTGATGCAGTACTGGCTCGACGACCCGGCGACCGACGCGGTCGGCCTCTACCTCGAGAGCGTGGGCAACCCGCGCAAGTTCTCGCGGGTGGCGCGGCGGCTGGCCCGCACCAAGCCGGTCGTCGTGGTCAAGAGCGGGCAGTCGACGTTCGGCGTGCCGCCGGGCCACACCGTGCGCGAGTCGCGGCTGCCGCGCGAGGCCTTCGACGAGGTGCTGCACCAGGCCGGCGTGATCCGGGTCGAGAACATCCACCAGCTCTTCGACGTCGCGCAGCTCGTGGTGCACCAGCCGCTGCCGGCCGGGCCGCGCGTGGCCGTCGTCACCAACTCCGACGCGCTCGGCGCCCTGGCGGCCGACGCGTGCGCCAGCTGGGGCCTGGACGTCGTGCACGGCCCGGTCGCGGTGCGCTCGGACGCCACGGCCGAGGAGTTCCGCACCGCCCTGGCGGCGGCCTTCGCGGCCGAGGACGTCGACTCGGTCGTCGCCGGCTTCATCCCGCCGCTGGTGACGATCGACGCCGACGTCGCCGTGGCGCTCGCCGAGGTGGCGGCCGAGGGCGACAAGACCTGCGTCGCGACGTTCCTCGGCATGCACGGCGTCACCGAGGCGCTCTCGTCGTCCCGGCGCACCGTGCCCGCCTACCCGACGCCCGAGGACTCGGTGCGCGCGCTCGTCTCGGCCACCCGCTACGCCGAGTGGCGCGGCCGCGACCGCGGGCCGCGCATGGAGGTCGAGGGGCTGATGCGCGAGGCCGCCCGCGAGCTCGTCGACCGGCTCACGCCCGACGACCACGACGGCGTGGTGCTCGCGGACGACGATGCCACCGCGCTGCTCGCGGCGTACGGCGTCGACGTGTGGCCGGCGTTCGACGTGGTCACGCCGGACGACGCCGCCGCGGCCGCGGAGCGCGTGGGCTACCCGGTCGCGCTCAAGGCGACGGCGCCGCACCTGAGGCACCGCGCGGACCTCGGCGGCGTGCGGCTCGACATCGCCGACGAGGGCGAGCTGCGCAACGACCTGACGGAGATGAAGCGCCAGCTCGAGCAGCACGGGCCGGGCACGTTCGTCGTCCAGGCCATGGCCCCCGTGGGCGTCGCGTGCGTCGTCCGGTCGCTCGAGGACCCGCTCTTCGGCCCGGTCGTCGAGTTCGGCGTCGGCGGCGCGCCCACCGACCTGCTGGGCGACGTCGCGCGGCGCAGCCCGCCGCTGCGCGAGGGCGACGTCGCCGACCTGGTGCGCGGCGTCCGCGCCGCGCCGCTGCTGTTCGGCTACCGCGGCGCCGACCCGGTCGACGTCGAGTCGCTCGAGGACGTCGTCGCCCGCGTCTCCCTGCTGGCCGACGACCTGCCGCAGGTGGCCGAGCTCGAGCTCAACCCGGTGATCGCCGCGCCGGGCGGCACGACCGTGCTGGGCGCGCGCGTCCGGCTGGCCCCGCCGCCCGGCCGCACCGACACCCCCACCCGCCGCCTCCCCGGCTAGACCGCCGCCCGACCGCCGCCCGACCGCCGCCCTGTGCACGAGGCAGCGCGGAGCAGGCCCGGGGAATGGGAGGATGCCTTCATGCGGGAGACCTCCGACGCGCTGCGCGCCGACCTCGACCTGGCCGGTTACTACCCCGAGCTGGTGGCCGACGTCCTGGACGTGAGCATCGCGGGCGAGCGCGCCGTGGGGCACCTGGTCCACGCCGAGACGACGTTCGACCACGACGTCGTGCGCCGGCACATCACCGCGCTGGTGCTGACGCCCACCCGGCTCGTCGTCGTCCACGCCGACGACCACGCGCCCGAGGGCCCCGACGGACCGCAGCAGCCGTACGCCACCGCGGCGACCGAGGCCGTGCCCCTGTCGCTGGTGCGCTCGGTGGTGGTCAACCACGTCGTGACCGAGCCCGAGACCTACCGCGCCGGCGCCGGGTCGCGCGAGCTGACCCTCACCATCGGCTGGGGCGGCGTGAGCCGGCTCGACCTCGAGCCCGCGGGCTGCGCCGACCCCGAGTGCGAGGCCGACCACGGCTACACCGGCACGGCCAGCGCCGACGACATCTCGGTGCGGGTCAGCGCCGACGCCGACGGCGAGGACGCGCTGCGGCGCGCGCTGGCCTTCGCGCGCGAGCTGTCCGCCGCCACCGCCGGCACCCGCGGGTGAGCAGCGGCCTGCCGGCCGGGCCGCGCTACGGGGTCGACACCCTCGCCGACCTCATGCCCGCCGTCGTCCGCAGCCTGGACGGCGTGACGCTGCCCGGGTCCTTCGCCGCGCCGTCCGCGCCGGGCGGGGTGCTCGACCTGCCCACCACCGCGCGCGCCTGCGTGCTGCTGGTCGACGGCCTCGGCGACGTGCTGCTGCGCGAGCGGGCCGGGCACGCGCCCTTCCTGCGCGCGCAGCTCGAGCGCACCGCCACCATGACGGCCGGGTTCCCGACCACCACCGCGACGAGCATGGGCAGCCTGGGCACCGGTCTGCCGCCGGGCAGCCACGGCCTGGTGGGCTACGAGGTGCTCGTGCCCGAGCAGGACGCGCTGCTCAACGAGCTGAGCTGGGAGCCGCCGGTCGACCCGCGGCGCTGGCAGCCCGAGACCACGGTGTTCCAGCACGCCGCGGCCGCCGGCGTCGAGGTGGTGCGCATCGGGCCGGGCTTCTTCGACGGCTCGGGCCTGACCGAGGCCGCGCTGCGCGGCGGGCGGTTCGTCGCGGCCGACTCGCTCGACGACCGGGTCGACGCGGCGCTCGCCGCGCTGCGCTCGGCGCCGCGCACGCTGGTCTACGTCTACTGGGGCGACGTCGACAAGGTCGGGCACGTCGCCGGCTGCGGCTCGTGGGAGTGGGGCGAGGAGCTGGCCAAGGTCGACCTCGCCGTGCGGCGCCTCGCGGCCGGGCTGCCCCGCGACGCCGCCCTGCACCTGACCGCCGACCACGGCATGGTCGACGTCCCGCACCACCTGCGGATCGACCTCGCGCACGACCCCGAGCTGGCCAGCGGGGTGCGGCACGCGGGCGGCGAGCCGCGCTGCCCGCAGCTGTACTGCGAGCCTGGCCGGGTCGACGACGTCGTGCGGGTGTGGTCGGAGCGGCTGGCGGGACGCGCGCGGGTCGTGCCGCGCGAGCAGGCCGTGGCGGCGGGCTGGTTCGGTCCGGTGGCGCCGCACGTGAGCGCCCGGATCGGCGACGTCGTCGTGGTCTGCGAGCCCGGGCTGGCGGTCGTCGACTCGCGCCGCATGCGCCCGCAGCTGCTCGCGCTGGTGGGCCTGCACGGCGCCATGACCCCGGCGGAGTCCCTCGTGCCCCTGCTCACGCTGCAGGGCCCGACGTGACAGGATCGACGCGTGGCTGAGCTCGTGTTCTTCTCGGGGACCATGGACTGCGGGAAGTCGACCCTCGCGCTGCAGATGGACCACAACCACTCCGCGGCGGGGCGCCGCGGGCTGGTGTTCACGCGCCACGACCGCGCGGGCGAGGCGGTGCTGTCCAGCCGCCTGGGCCTGGTCGGCGCGGCCCTCGAGGTCACCGACGAGACCGACTTCTGGGACGTCGTCGTCGCCCACCGCACGGGCGGCTCGCCGGTCGACTACCTGATCTGCGACGAGGCCCAGTTCTACGACGTCGAGCAGGTCGACCAGCTGGCCCGGCTCGTCGACGAGATGGCGGTCGACGTCTTCGCGTTCGGCATCACCGCCGACTTCCGCACCAAGCTCTTCCCGGGCTCGCAGCGGCTGATCGAGCTCGCCGACCGCGTGCAGGTGCTGCAGGTCGAGGCGCTGTGCTGGTGCGGTGCGCGGGCCACCCACAACGCCCGCACGGCCGACGGCGTGATGGTGGTCGAGGGCGAGCAGGTCGTCGTGGGCGACACCAACGCCGGCGCGAGCGAGATCGGCTACGAGGTGCTCTGCCGTCGCCACCACATGCGCCGCATGACCCGGGCGGCCGCGCACGCCGTCGCGCTCTCGCCCGACGTGCTGCCGCTCGACCTGGACGTCTGCCCGGTGCCGCCCTCGCGGGTCACGGCGGGCTGAGGCGTGGACGTCGGCCCCGCCGCGAGCGCCGTCGACCGGGCGGCCGCGCTGCTGCGGGCGCGCGGTGACCGGATGACAAGCCCGCGCCGCGCCGTCCTCGCCGCCCTGGCCGCGCGGCACGCGCACCTCAGCGCCGACCAGGTGGTGAGCGCCGTCGCCGAGCAGGACCCGGCCGTGCACCGCGCCTCGGTCTACCGGGCGCTCGAGACGCTGAGCCAGCTCGGCGTCGTCCAGCACGTGCACGTCGGGCACGGGACGACGACCTACCACCTGGCCGGCGACGAGCCCCACCTGCACGCGCAGTGCGAGGGGTGCGGCGCCGTCGTCGACCTGCAGGGCGAGCTGCTGGACGACGTCGCCGCGCAGGTCGAGGCCGAGCACGGGTTCTCCCTCGACCCTTCCCACGTCGCGCTGTCGGGCACGTGCGCCGCCTGCCGGGCCGCGGCACCGCAGGCCGCGCCATGACCCCGGCCCCGCGCCCCGCCGTCCCGCCCGCGCCGATCCGGCAGGTGGGCGACCCGGTGCTGCGCACGCCGACCGCGCCGGTGACGGCGTTCGACGACGAGCTGGCCGCGCTGGTCGACCGGATGTGGGCGTCGATGCACGCCGCGCACGGCGTCGGCCTGGCCGCCAACCAGATCGGCGTCGGTCTGCAGGTGTTCGTCTGGGAGGTCGACGACGAGCACGGCGTGGTGGTCAACCCGGTGCTGGTCGAGGTGGGCGGCGGCGTCGACCGCGACGACGAGGGCTGCCTGTCCGTGGTCGGCCAGACCTTCACCACCCCGCGCCGCGAGCGAGCGGTCGTGCGGGGCCTCGACGTGCACGGCGAGCCGGTCGAGGTGCGCGGCGAGGGCCTGCTGGCGCGCTGCTTGCAGCACGAGACCGACCACCTGGCCGGGCGCCTGTACCTCGACCACCTCAGCGGCCGCGACCGGCGGGCCGCGCTGAAGGCCGCGGCCGAGCGCGAGCAGCAGGACGCCTCCCGCACCAGCAGCTTCGGGACCTTCTGATGGCGGGCCGCTGATGGACGCCGCCGCCGTGCTCGCCGCCTTCGACGCGCAGATCCGCCGCCGGCTGGAGCCCGACGAGCCCGGCATGCGGGTCGAGGCCGACGAGCACGTCGTCCGGGTCATGACGGACGACGGCTGGAACGGCGTCGTGTGGAGCGACCTGGACGAGGCGAGCGCGGACGCGGTCGTGGCCGCCGAGGTCGCGCGGTTCGCCGGCACGGACTGGGAGTGGAAGCACTACTCCTACGACCGTCCGGCCGACCTGCCGCAGCGGCTCGTGGCCGCCGGGCTGGTCGCCGAGGAGGTCGAGGCGCTGCTCGTCGCCGACGTGCGCGAGCTCGCCCTCGACGTCCGGCTGCCCGAGGGCGTGCGGCTCGAGCCGGTCGTCGACCAGGCCGGCGTCGACGCCCTCGTGCGGGTGCACGAGGAGGTGTTCGGCGGCGACCACTCGCGGATCGGGCGGGCGCTCGCGGCGCGGCTGGCCGCCGACCCCGGCTCGGTGGCGGCCGTGGTCGCGATGGCCGGCGACGTGCCGATCTCGTCCGGTCGGCTCGAGCTGACCCGCGGCACCGACTTCGCCAGCCTCTGGGGCGGCGGCACGCTGGCGGAGTGGCGCGGGCGAGGGGTGTTCCGCGCGCTGGTGGCGCACCGGGCGCGGCTCGCCGCCGACGCCGGCTACCGGTACCTGCAGGTCGACGCGTCGGCCGACAGCCGCCCGATCCTGCGACGTCTGGGCTTCACCGAGCTCGCCCTGACGACCCCGTTCGTCCCGCCCTCCTGACCGCACCTTGGTCGAGAAGTGCTGTCCCGCAGGGTTCACGACCGCACTTTGGTCGAGAAGTGCTGGGCCCGCGACCACAGCAGCCGGACGACGTGCCAGAGCGCCGCGCGCCGGCACGGCCCGACCCACAGGTGGAAGTCCGGCTCGCGGTGCACGCCGGGCGCGTCCCGGAACCGGTGAGCCGCGTCGCGCACCCGGCGCAGCTGCTCGACCGTCATGGGCAGCGGCGCCTCCTGCGGCTGGTGCCGCGCGCCCACCGGGTAGTCGCGGTACGGCGTGGTCGACATCTCGACGTGGCACCCCATCACGGCCGTGACCTCGCGCTCGTCGGCCAGCTGCACCAGCCGGTCGAGGCTGTCGGCGAACGCCTGCGGATCGCGGACGTAGACCCGGCCGGGGTACACCGAGTCGCCGGTCAGCAGCCAGCCGGTGACCGGGTCGAAGAACGCGACGTGCGCCGGGTGGTGCCCGGGCAGCGGGACGACGTCCAGCACCCGACCGCCGAGGTCGAGCGCGGCCCGGCCCTGGGGCCACGACGGCAGGTCGAAGAAGGTGCGCACGGCCTCGACCGCGTGCCCGACCACGGTCGTGCGCGGGCGGTCGGCCAGCTGCGCGTCACCCGCCACGTGGTCGCCGTGCGCGTGGGTGTGGGCGACCACCAGCTCGTAGCCGTCGTGCGGGTGCTCGGCCAGCCACTCCTCGACCAGCCCGTCGACGGTGGCGCGCAACGGGAACGTCGCCGGGTCGCTCGTCGCGCCGGTGTCGAGCAGCAGGGCGCGCTCGTCGCCCAGCAGCAGGTACAGGAACGGCGCCTCGAACGTCACCGCCTTGCTCTGCCGCAGCAGCACCGTCCGGTCGTCGACCCGCCGCACCTGCAGCAGGGCCTCGGGCTCAGTCGCGCTTGGCACCGAACATGATGTCGTCCCAGCTCGGGACGCTGGCGCGCCGTCCGCGCGCCTTGCCCGGGCCGCGGTGGCGACCGCCCTCGACGGTCTGCGACTCGTCCACCTCGTCGAGCGCACCCACCGGGTCGATCGCGTCGGCCGGGTCGACGGCGTCGTGGTCGCGCACCTGCGGGCGCTCGTCGGCCAGCTCGGGGACGTCGTCCGGCTCGGCGTCGACCGGTAGCGGCACCTCGTCCGTCGTCTCGACGTCGTCCGGGGCGTCGTCCGGGACGTCGTCCGGGGCGTCGTCCGTGACACGGTGCATCTGGTCGGCCAGCGGCCAGCGCCGGGCCGTGATCGGCTCCACCTCGGCCAGCTCGGACAGCTCGGCGACCTGCTCGGCGTCGACGAGGTCGGCCGCCTCGGCCAGGTGCTCGACCTCGGACGCCGGCGGGTGGGCGGCCGGCGGCTCGGCCAGCAGGGTGGGGTCGAGCTCGAGCGGCTCGGGCGCGGGCGGGCGACGGCGGCGGGCCGGGTGCGTGGCGCCCGGCACGTCGGTGGGCGTCACCGC
>NZ_BAAGXY010000018.1:0-67525 GCF_054779595.1 Angustibacter peucedani | reverse complement strand
CGAGCCCGCCCGCCCCGCCGCGCGGGTCAGGCAGCGGGACGAGGCCCGCGACGACGGTGCCGACCGCGGCGGTCGCCAGGGCGGCCGCGACCCAGCGGGCGCCGTCGCGCCGCCACGCGAGCACCGCGCAGCAGGCCTGGCCCAGCCCCTGCACGACGAACGCCGCGACCATCCACCGAGCGTGCGGGGCGCCCTCGGCCGCCAGCGCGCTGATCGTGCTGCGGGTGCCGGAGTAGCCGGGGCGCAGCGCACCCAGGACGACCCACGCGGCAGTGAAGACGAGCGGCGCGCCCGTCGCTGCGAGGACGAGGGGCGCGGTCGGTCGGTGCACGTCGCAGACGCTGCCACACCCGCGCCTAGGGTGGCGCCATGGCTGTTGACGTGGGTGTCGTCGTCCTGCCCCAGCAGCGGTGGTCGGAGGCCGCCGCGCGCTGGAAGGCGGTGGAGGACATGGGCTTCGCGCACGCCTGGACCTACGACCACCTGGCCTGGCAGGGCCTGGCCGACGAGCCGTGGTTCGCGACCGTGCCCACGCTGACCGCGGCCGCGCTGGTGACCGAGCGGGTGCGCCTGGGCACGTGGGTCGCCTCGCCGAACTACCGCCACCCGGTGCCCTTCGCGAAAGAGCTGATGAGCCTGGACGACGTCAGCGCCGGCCGCTTCGTGCTGGGGGTGGGTGCCGGCGGCAGCGGGTGGGACGCCTCGGTGCTCGGCGTCGAGGCGCCGACGCCGGGCCAGCGGGTCGAGCGGCTGGACGAGTTCGTCACCCTGCTCGACCTGCTGCTCACCCGGCCGACCACCACGTGGAGCGGCACGTGGTTCAGCGCGGTCGGGGCCCGCATGGTCCCTGGTGGCGTGCAGCAGCCGCGGCTGCCGTTCGTGGTGGCGGCGAACAAGCCGCGGGCGATGGCGGTCGCCGCCCGCCGCGGCGACGGGTGGGCGACGACCGGGGCCACGCCGCCGGACGCCGGCCAGGACGCCTGGTGGGCGGGCGTCGCAGACCTCTCGACGCGCTTCGACGAGGCGCTCGCGGAGGCCGGGCGCGAGCGGGACGCCGTGCGGCGGTACCTGAACCTCGACTCGGGCGCGGTGTTCTCGCTCAGCTCGGTCGGGGCGTTCCAGGACGCCGTCGGGCGGGCCGAGGAGCTGGGGTTCACCGACGTCGTGACGCACTGGCCGCGCGAGAGCGGCATCTACAGCGGTGACCTTTCCGTGCTGGAAGCGGTGGCGCCCGCGACGCGATGATGGAGCCGTGCGTCGGGCTGCGACGGTGACGTCGGCGGTGCTGCTGACGCTGCTCGCCGCGGCGTGCACGTCAGGGCCGTCCGCCACGTCGCGCGCCGGACCGGTCGGTGGCTTGGGCGGTGGGCCGACGGGCTCGACGTCCGGGCCGCTGCCGGTCGAGGCGTGGAGCGGGTGGGGTCCGTGCCCGGCCAGCGCGCCGGTCGGGGACCTCGCGTGCGGCAGCCTCGTCGTACCGGTCGACCGGGCGCTGCCGCGGGGTCGCACGCTGCGGCTGCCGGTGGTCGCCGGGGGAGCGCTCGACGCCGACCGGACGCTGCTGTTCCTCACCGGCGGTCCGGGGCAGCCGGGCGTGCCGTTCGTCGCGCGCACGGTGCCGCAGCTCGGGCGCGCGGCCGATTCCTACCGCGTGGTGATGCTCGACCAGCGCGGCACCGGTGCCAACGCGCTGGTCTGCCCGCAGCTGCAGCAGCAGGTGGGCTACTCCGACCTCGAGGTGCCGACGACGGCAGCAGTCGACGAGTGCGCCGACACCCTCGGCGGCGACCGCGCGCACTACGGCACCACCGACACGGTGGCCGACCTCGACGACCTGCGCCGTGCGCTCGGCCTGGCCCGCTGGTCGATCGACGGCGTCAGCTACGGCACCTACGTCGCCCAGCGGTACGCCGCCGCGTACCCGTACCGCGTCGACAAGCTGGTGCTGGACTCCGTCGTGCCGGTCGACGGCTTCTCGGCCACCAACGTCGAGTCGTTCGCGGACGTCGCGTCCGTGCTGCGTGCGGTGTGCCGGGCGCAGCACTGCCCCGACGACCCGGCCGCCGACCTGCACGCCGTGGTGCAGCGCTACGGCCTCGGGCCGCAGCTGCTCGACGTCATCTCGTTGCTGTCGGTCGTCGACCCGACCTTCGCCGACCTGCCGCGACGGCTCTACGAGGCACGGCAGGGCAGACCGGCTGCGCTGCAAGGGTTCCTGGACGCGTGGCAGAACGGCAGCGCGGGCCGCGCCGACCAGCTCAGCCAGGGCCTGCACGCCGCCACGATCTGCCTCGACCTGCAGTTCCCGTGGGGCGGTGCGGCGTCCGACCCGGCCGTCCGCGCGGTGGCCGCGAACCGTGCGGTGGCCCGCATCCCGGCGTCCGCGCTGTTCCCGTTCGACGCCCGGACGGCGCGCAGCAACGGCGAGATGACGACGTGCGAGCGGTGGCCGCGCACCGCGGACCCGGTGGTGCCGCTGGGCTCGATGACCGCGGTGCAGGCGCTGCTGCTGCACGGCGCTCGCGACCTGTCGACGCCCCTGGTGTGGGCCAGGCGCGCGCAGGCCGACCTGCCGGGCAGCCGCCTGGTGGTGGTGCCGGACGCCGGGCACTCGGTGCAGTCGCGCGACGCCGGCGACGCGCGGGCACAGGTGGAGCGGTTCCTGCTCGCCCCCTGACCGCTCGGGGTACCGCCGCACCGGTCGCGGGGCCAGGATGGGGAGCATGAGCGCACCGGCCGCACCGACGAAGCTGCCCT
This sequence comes from Angustibacter peucedani, assembly GCF_054779595.1. Lineage (NCBI taxonomy): Bacteria > Bacillati > Actinomycetota > Actinomycetes > Kineosporiales > Kineosporiaceae > Angustibacter > Angustibacter peucedani. The sequence continues at coordinate 64,768 of NZ_BAAGXY010000018.1, read as the reverse complement.
CGTACACGTCCGCGACGTCCGACGTCCCGCTGCTCGGCGAGACGATCGGCGCGAACCTCGAGCGGACGGTGGCACGGTGGGGCGACCGCGAGGCGCTCGTCGACGTCCCGACCCACCGGCGCTGGACGTACAGCGAGCTGGACGTCGAGGTCGACGAGCTCGCGCTGGGTCTGCTGCAGCTCGGCGTGGAGAAGGGCGACCGGGTCGGCATCTGGAGCCCGAACTGCGCCGAGTGGGTGCTGCTGCAGTACGCGACGGCGAAGATCGGCGCGGTGCTGGTGAACGTCAACCCGGCCTACCGCTCGCACGAGCTGTCGTACGTGGTGAACCAGTCGGGCCTGCGGTTGCTGGTGTCGGCGGTGCAGCACAAGACGTCCGACTACCGCGCGATGGTCGAGCAGGTGCGCAGCGACTGCCCGCAGCTCACCGACGTCGTCTACATCGGCGAGGACTCGTGGGACACGTTGGTGCGCAACGGAAGTCGGGTCGACCACGTGCGCCTGCACGAGCGCGAGGCCCAGCTGTCTCCCGACGACGCGATCAACATCCAGTACACGTCGGGGACGACCGGCTTCCCCAAGGGCGCGACGCTGTCGCACCACAACATCCTCAACAACGGCTACTTCGTCGGCGAGCTGGTGCACTACACCGAGCTCGACCGCATCTGCATCCCGGTGCCCTTCTACCACTGCTTCGGGATGGTCATGGGCAACCTCGCGGCCACCTCGCACGGGGCCTGCATGGTGATCCCGGCGCCGTCGTTCGACCCGGCTGCCACCCTGCAGGCGGTGGCCGACGAGCGCTGCACGTCGCTGTACGGCGTGCCGACGATGTTCATCGCCGAGCTCGGGCTGGCGGACTTCGGCTCCTACGACCTGCAGACCCTGCGCACCGGGATCATGGCCGGCTCGCCCTGCCCGGTCGAGGTGATGAAGCGGGTGGTCTCGGAGATGCACATGGCCGAGGTGGCGATCTGCTACGGCATGACCGAGACCTCGCCGGTGTCGACCATGACGCGCTCGGACGACGACCTCGCCCGCCGCACCGAGACGGTCGGCCGCACCATGCCGCACCTGGAGTCGAAGGTCGTCGACCCGGCGACCGGCCTCACGCTGCCGCGCGGCGAGGCCGGCGAGCTGTGCACCCGCGGGCACACCGTGATGCTGGGGTACTGGGACGAGCCCGACAAGACCGCGGAGGCGATCGACGCCGCGCGCTGGATGCACACCGGCGACCTGGCGACGATGGACGCCGACGGGTACGTGAACATCGTCGGGCGCATCAAGGACCTGGTGATCCGCGGAGGCGAGAACGTCTACCCGCGCGAGATCGAGGAGTTCCTCTACGGCCACCCGGACGTCGCCGACGTGTCGGTGGTGGGCGTGCCGGACGAGCGGTACGGCGAGGAGCTGATGGCGTGGGTGGTCATGAAGCCCGGCGCCACCGCGCTGGACGTCGAGTCGGTGCGCGAGTTCTGCAGCGGCAAGATCGCGCACTACAAGGTGCCGCGCTACGTGCACGTGGTCGACGGCTTCCCGATGACCGTCACGGGCAAGGTGCGCAAGGTCGAGATGCGCGAGCAGGCGGTCGAGATCCTGGGCCTCCAGACGGCGGCCGCGACGCGGAACGCCTAGTCTCGCAAGCGTGACGACCCGGTGGAGCGCGGCGCTGCGCCGTGCCATGGGTCCCGCGCTGCTCGATCCTGTTCCGCGCGACCACTCCCAGCCGGACGCCGCGTTCCGCCGGCGGCGCGTGGTGGTGGCTGTCGTCCTGGTCGTGGGGGCGACGCTGCTGGGGATCTCGCTCGCGGTACGGCCGGGTGACCCGGTCTTCTACCCGCTGACGGTGCTGCTGGCGGCGGTCTGGGTGGTGGGCTCGTTCGCCTCGGGTCCGTTGCACCTGGGGCGGATCGCGGGGCGCGGTCGGTTGCGTCGTCCGGTCGTGACGCCGTTGCTGCTCGGACTGGCGGCCGGGGCGGTGTTCGTCGTCGGTGCGCTGGTGGTGCGGCAGGTGCCGGCGCTCGCCGGGCGGGTCGACGACGTCCTGGCGCACGCGGACGAGGGGTCGTACGCGCTGGTCGCGGTGGTGGCGGCGCTGAACGGCGTGGCCGAGGAGCTGTTCTTCCGCGGGGCGCTGTTCGCGGCGGTCGGGCGCCGGCACGCGGTGCTCGTGTCGACGCTGGTCTACACGCTGGCCACCGTGGCCACGCTGAACGCGATGCTGGTGCTGGCCGCGCTGCTGCTCGGGCTGCTGCTGGGGCTGATGCGGCGCGCGACGGGCGGGGTGCTGGGGCCGGCGATCACGCACGTCACGTGGTCGATGTGCATGTTGCTGGTGCTGCCGGCGCTGTTCGGCCGCTGACGCAGCGCCCGGTCAGCGCTTGCGGGCGGTCACCAGGGCGAAGCCGACGTGCTCGTCGACGTCGGCCTCGAGCATCTCGACGACCTGGGACGGGTCGGCCGGGTTCGGCCCGGCGCCGCGCGCTCGCTCCCAGCGCAGCCAGCTGTCCCCGCCGTCCGGCTGCCAGCGCGCCTCGACGGCGTCGAGCATCCCGGTGAGCTCCCAGTGCCGCTGCCACCACGCCGGCGCGTGCCAGGCGGCGACCTCCGCGCCGAACAGGTCGTGCACGTGCGGCGGCACCGGCGCGGTGTACGGGTCGTCGCGCAGGGCGGGGGTCGACATCGCGAGCAGACCGCCCGGTCGCAGCGCCGGAAGCAGGCGCGGCAGGAACTGGGTGTCGGTGCCGAAGTACTCGAACGCGTCGACCGAGATGATCGCGTCGTACGCCTCGGGCTCCAAGGTCGCGGTGCGGACGTCCGCGTGGAGCATCGTCACGTGGTCGCCGACGCCGGCCCGGTCGGCCACCTCCTGGCGCTCGTCGGCGGAGACCCACAGGTCGAGGGAGACGACCTCGCAGCCGTGCTCGCGCACCAGGTACACCGAGGTCGCGCCCAACCCGGCCCCCAGGTCCAGGACCCGCGAGCCGGGAGCGAGGGCGACGCCGTCCAGCAGGTCCTCGAGCTGCCACAGGGGGTGCGGCCCCATGTCGAGCGCCAGAACCCAGTTCGGGTCGTAGCCGGACGAGCGCGGGTAGCGCTCGGCTCTCGTCAGGTCGTCGGCGGTCGTCACGCGCCGACCCTCACACCTGCCCCGGGCCGATCGCGACCCGATTTAGTCGCTCGACGCTGTCGGCGGGCTCTGGTAGGCACGTCCGCATGGTGGCTTTCGAGGGCAGCAAGGACCTGCACGACACCGTGTTCGACGGCACGGACCTGAGCGGCGCGAAGTTCGTCGAGTCCGACCTGTCGCGGGTCGTGATCCGCGGGTGCGAGGTCTCGGGGCTCGAGATCGACGCCCCGTGGTTGCGGTTCGGCGATCCCGTCACGGTCAACGGCGTGGACGTCGGGCCGTTCGTCGAGGCCGAGCTCAACCGCCGCTTCCCGGGCCGCGAGCAGCAGCAGGCGCAGTCACCGGCCGCGCTGGTCGCTGCCTGGTCCGCGCTCGAGCAGGCCTGGGCTGCCCTGGTCGAGCGCGCCGGCGCGATGCCTCCGGGCACCGTCGACGTGTCGGTGGCGGGTGAGTGGTCGTTCGCGCAGACGTTGCGGCACCTGGTCTTCGCCACCGACAAGTGGCTGCCCGGCGGTGCGCTGCAGTCGGGCCAGGCGGCTCATCCGCTCGGGCTGAACCACGCGGCGGTCGACGTCGAGCCCCCGCCGCCGTACGACGAGGTGCTGGCGGTGCGGGCCGGTCGCCTGGCGCAGGTGCGCGACTACCTCGCCTCGTCCACGCCGGAGTCGCTGGACGAGGCGCGCCCCAGCCCGAACGACCCGGCGGCGTCCGAGACGGCGCGGCAGTGCGTCCACGTGATCCTCGAGGAGGAGTGGGAGCACCTGCGCTTCGCCACGCGCGACCTCGACGCGCTCGACGCCGCGCCGGGCGGCGGGGCGGCATGACCGAGCAGGTCAGGTGGCGGCGAGGGCGTGGCGGATGGCCTCGTCCAGGGACGTCGGCGGGTGGGGGAGCAGGTGCAGCCAGCGCTCGTCGCTGACGACCGCGTCGTGGCCGGCCGACTCGAGCAGGTCCATCGCGACGTCCGGGTCGACGTCGGTGAGCTGGCGCACCGCCGCCTCCTGCACGACCCGCGGCACCACCAGCACCTCGGGGACGACGCCGGGTCGCCCGAGCCCGCGCTGCACCCGCGCGACGAGCTCGCGGTAGGTGACGACGTCGGGTCCGCCGACCTCGACCACCTGGTCGTAGGTGGCCCGCTGGCCCAGCACCGCGAGCAGGAAGCCGACCAGGTCGCGCTGCGCGATCGGTTGCGAGCGCGCGCGGGCGCGGCGGGGCGCGGCCATGAGCGGCAGCGCGGTGGCGATCTGCCGCAGCACCTCCCAGCCGGCGCTGCCCGGGCCGACCACGACCGCTGCTCGCACGGCGGTCACCGGCACCTCGCCGTCGCGCAGCGCGTCCTCGGTGGCGGTGCGGCCCTGCAGGTGCGGGCTGAGCCGCGAGGGGTCGAGGTCAGGAGGCACCAGCCCTCCGACGCTCACCACCTGCCGCACCCCGCCTGCTGCGGCCGCCCGCGCGAACCGTTGCGCCGCAGCGACTTCACGGGCCACGAGGTCGTCGTGCCCGAGCAGGTGCGCCAGGTAGAAGGCGACGTCGACGCCGCGCAGGGCCCGGCGCAACGACGGCTCGTCGTCGACGTCCGCCGCGAGCGCGCGCACGCCGTCGCGCGCCGGCACCTCGTGCGGACGACGGGCCAGCGCGACCACGTCGTGGCCGGCGTCGGCCAGGGCCGGGACGAGCAGGCCGCCGACGTACCCGGTGGCTCCGAGGACGGCGACGCGGCGGGCGCGGGGAGCGGCGGGCACGGGTCCAGCCTGCGGGTCGCGCGCCGGTGGCGCACCACGACGGCCCGATCCGCGATGATGCGCGCGTGACCGACGAGCCCGCCCTGCCGCCGACCGGCCCCCAGATCCGCATCGCGCACGGCGACCACGAAGCCGTCGCCGTGGGCGTCGCCGCCGGGCTGCGCACCGTGCGGCTGGCCGGCCGCGACGTCCTGGACGGGTTCGAGGAGCACGAGCGGCCGTCCGGCGGCCGCGGCCAGACCTTGCTGCCGTGGCCGAACCGCGTGGCCGGCGGGCGCTACGAGCTCGACGGGGCCGAGCAGCAGCTCGCGCTGACCGAGCCCGCGGCGGGCAACGCGATCCACGGCCTGGTCCGCTGGGTGGTCTGGGACGTCGAGGAGCAGCTCGCGTCGTCCGTCACCTTCCGGACGCTCGTGGTGCCCCAGCCCGGCTGGCCGACCCTGCTCGAGTGCCAGGTCACCTACGCGCTGGACGACGACGGCCTCACGGTCACCACCTCGGCACGCAACGTCGGCACGGCGGACTGCCTGTACGGCACCGGCTCGCACCCCTACCTCGCCGCCGGCACCGGCCTGGTCGACCTGGCGACGGTGCACGTCCCGGCCGCCACCTGGTACGAGACCGACGACCGCGGCATCCCGACCGGTCGGCACCCGGTGGAGGGCACGCCCTACGACCTGCGCACGCCGACCGTCGTCGGCGACCAGGTGCTCGACACCTGCTACACCGACCTGGACGTCGACCCCGACGGCGTGTGGCGGGTGCGCGTGACGGCACCGGACGGCGGCGGCGTCGTGATGTGGGCTGACGCGGCGCACCGCTGGGTGCAGCTCTTCACCGGTGACACCCTCGACCCCGAGCACCGCCGCCGAGGTCTCGCGGTCGAGCCGATGACCTGCCCGCCGGACGCCTTCAACGCCGCCGACCGCGAGGCGGCCGGCGTGGTCCGGCTGGCGCCGGGCGACGAGCACGTCGGCCGCTGGGGTCTCACCCCGGCCTGACGAGCCCGGGCGGAGGGGCGGTCAGACCGCCTCGAGGACGAAGTAGAGGAAGCACAGGAACGACCGGCCCTCGGGCAGGTCGGGCGGCAGCAGCTCGGCCGGGGTGTTGGGCACGTGCGAGGGCTCGCTGATGGTGACGACCCGGAAACCGTTGGCGGAGAACGAGTCCGTCATCGTGTGGAGCGGTCGGTGCCAGAAGGTCAGCCACACGGTCTGCCCCGAGAACGTGTAGTCCTCGGTGTACTTCGTGACGGCGAAGTAGTCGGCGTCCGGGTAGACCACCGGGAAGATCACCGGGTGGTTGACCGACAGCACCAGGCGGCCGCCGGGGCGCAGCACCCGGTGCAGCTCGGACAGCGCCGTCGTCCAGTCCTCGAGGTAGTGCAGCACGAGCGAGGCCACCACCACGTCGAAGGTGTCGTCCTCGAACGGCAACGGCGCGTCGAGGTCGGCGACGTGCAGGTCGGCGTCCTCGCCCAGCCGGCGGCGGGCCAGCTCGACCATGGCCGAGCTGATGTCGACACCGGTGACGACCGCACCGGCGTCGCGCAGGGCGGCGGTCAGCGGGCCCGAGCCGCACCCGGCGTCGAGCACCCGCTGGCCCGCGACGTCCCCGACGAGCCGCAGCATCTCGGGTCGGTCGTAGTAGGCGTTGAACAACCCGGTCTCGTTCTGCGCGGCGTAGGCCTCCGCGAACCCGTCGTAGTCGGTCGGTCGGTCGGCTGCTGGCGCGTCGGTCACGCGTCGTTCCTACCCGAGCCCCGCGCCGACGACCAACTCGACCGATGAGTTCGGGAGACGGCGCCGGTCTGACAGGGCATGACGGCTACCTACACCTTCGACATCTTCACCAGCCTCGACGGCAACGCCTCGTACGGTCCTCCCGGCGACTGGGGCGGCTACTGGGGCAAGCAGGGGCCGGAGTTCCTCGAGCACCGGCACGGCACGTACGCCGGCGAGCAGCGCATGGTCTTCGGCGCCACGACGTTCGGGCTCTTCCTGCAGATGGTGCCCGAGATGGGCGACGACAAGGACGCGTGGATCGACCGCATGGTCGCGCTGCCGACCACCGTCGTGTCGTCCACGCTGACCGGCCCCCTCGACTGGCCCGACGCGACCGTCGTCGGCGGTGACGCCGTCGAGGTGGTGCGGCGGATGAAGGAGGAGTCCGACGTGCCGATCCGCTCGCACGGCAGCCTGTCGCTGAACCGCGCGCTCATGGCAGCGGGGCTCGTCGACCGCGTGCAGGTCACGATCTTCCCGGCGATCGCCGGCCAGAGCGGTGACGAGCCGGTCTTCGCCGGTGGCGGTGACTTCGACCTGGACCTGCTCGAGACCGCCACCTTCGACGGCCGCACGACCGAGCTCGTCTACCGGCCGACCCTGCGCACCTGGCCGGACGCCTGAGCGCCAGACTGCGCGCATGCGGATCGAGCAGGCGGGCCCGGACGACGTCCGCGCGCTGGCCGGGTTGCTGTGGCGGCACGCCTCCCCGCAGGAGCGAGCCGCGCAGGAGGTCGAGGCGTTCGCCGTCGACCTGGGCCGGTGGTGGCGCGAGCACGGGGCCACCCACGTCGCGTTCGTCGCGCGCTCGGACGACGGCGACGTCGTCGGCGCGGCATGGCTGGCCCTGCTGGCACGACCGCCGCGACCCGGCGCGAGCGGGCGGTGGTCGGCCGACGTCCAGAGCGTTTTCGTCGAGCCCGGCGCGCGCGGCCGGGGCGCGGGGTCGGCGCTCGTGACCGCCGCGTGCCAGCACGCCCGCGACCACGGCGCGGCCCGCGTGACCGTGAGCTCCAGCACCCGTGCGGTGCCGCTCTACACCAGGCTCGGCTTCGCGCCGTCCGACCAGCTGCTCGAGACGACCACCACCAGCAGAGGGGAGCGGCCGTGATGCCGCAGCACCAGTCCGTCGCCCGTCGGATGTTCGACCTCACCGAGCCGATCTGCCTGGTGAACTTCTTCTCCGATGAGCCTGACGAGGCCATGGCCGAGCTCGGCTTCCGCGGGTACTGGGACGGCTACTTCGCCGGTCGCTCGGCGCCGCTCGGGCTGGTGCCCGCCGAGGTGGTGCACGCCGCGTTCTACAACTTCGCCGACGGCGAGGCGGCCCGGCACGTCCCGAAGGTGTGGCGCACGACGACGCCCGAGGCGGCCCACGCCGCCCGCGAGCGCGGCTGCGTGAAGGCCCTGCGGCGCATCCTCGGCGACCAGGTCGCGACCCCGGGCCTGGCGCGGGCCGCGGACCTGCTGGCGCAGGCCGCCACGAGCGCGCCGACCGAGGGACGGGTCATGTACGCCGGGCTGCGGGCGCTCCCGGTGCCCGAGGAGCCGGTGGCCCGCCTCTGGCACGCGGCCAACATGCTGCGCGAGCACCGCGGCGACGGGCACATCACGGCGCTCATGGCCGAGCAGATCGGCGGCACCGAGGCCCACGTGCTCACCGCGCTGGACTCCGGCGTCCACCCGGCCGAGACGTTCGGCCGCATCCACCACCTGCCGGCCGAACGGCTGGCCGAGGTCATGGGCGGGTTGCGCGAGCGCGGCCTGCTCGACGACGACGGCCGCTTCACCGACGCCGGCCGCGCCACCAAGGACCGGGTCGAGGCGCTCACCGACGCCCTCGCCGAGGCGCCCTACGCGGCGCTGTCGCCGCAGGAGCTCGACGAGCTGCTCACCGTGCTGGAGCCGATCGCGGCGCGGCTGGTCGAGACCGGGTCGAGCTAGGCGCTCACCCGCTCGACCTCGCGCAGGCCGTTGGCCGTCGGCGAGATCACCCGCTCGAGCCGGCCGAGCACCAGCACCATGAGGCCGCACCCGGCGAGCAGCAGCAGCACGAACTGCCAGGTGGACCGGTGGCCGAGCAGGAACCCGGCCGTGACCGGCCCGACGATCGCCGCCACCTGGAAGACCATCGACCCGACGGCGTTGTAGCGGCCGCGCAGGTGCTCGGGCGCGAGGTCGTTGGTGATGGCGGGCACGACGGGTGACTGGAACGTCTCGCCGAGGGCGAAGACCGCCATGCTCGAGGTGAGCAGCACCGCTGCGGTGAGCGACCCGGGCACCAGCCCGGCCAGACCCATGACCGCCCACGACGTCGCCCACACCGCGCTCATCAGCATCAGCACCCGCGTGCGGCGGTGACCCTCGATCCGCTGGATCACCACCAGCTGCAGCACCACGATGGTCGCGGTGTTGACGGCGAACGCGATGCCGATCAGCCGGGTCGACGCCTCGGCGACCGTGCGCGCGTACGCCGTCCAGCCGGCCTCGAACTGGGCGTAGCCGACGAAGGCCGAGCAGAACACCACGACGAGGAAGCGCCGGTAGACGTGGTCGCGCAGCATCGCGCGGTAGCTGCCCGCGGGGGCCGGCGCGGCGTCGTCCGCGGTGTCGTCGACGGGGTGCACCACGGTGTTGCCGACGTGCCGCAGCGGGAAGGCCAGCACGAGGAACGGCGCGAGGAAGGACGCAGCGTTCGCGAGGTAGACGGCCTGGAACGTCCACGGGTGGGCCTCGGAGACGAACATGCCGCCGACCAGGCCGCCGACGCCGATGCCGAGGTTGAGCACCGTGAAGTTGGTGCCGTAGTAGCGCTGCCGGATCGCCGACGGCACGACCGCCGCCACCAGCGACTGCGACGCCGGCCAGAACACCGCCTGCCCGATGCCGAACATCACGAACGCCACGGCCGCGGACGCCGGGCTCGTGGCGAACGCCAGGACGACGGTGCCGAGCAGGTTCAGCGCGAGGGCGACGAGCTGCAGGCGGCGCGGGCCGTAGCGGTCGATGATCGCGCCGATCGGGCCGAGCAACGACAGCGCGACGGCCGAGGGGACGGCCAGCAGCACACCCACCGTGGGCAGGGCGATGTGCCGCACCTCGTGCAGGTACACCACCCCGAACGGCAGCACGAACCCGATGCCCAGCGCGTCGACCACGACGGTCGAGAGCAGCAGGCGGCCCTCGCGCGGCAGATCGTGCCAGAACGAGGCGAGGGTGGGGCGCGGGGTGGACGACGGCACCGCACCATCGTGCCGACCACCACCGACAGCGCCCAAACCCTTATCCACCGGGCGGCCCGTCGTCCGCGCCACCTACCCTGGGGTTGTGGACCTCGCCGCCGGCTTCGACCTCGACATGACGCTCGTCGACTCCGGCGACGGCATCGTGGCGACCGCGACGGCGGCGCTCGCCGAGCAGGGCGTGGTGGCCGACGAATCCGCGCTGCGCGCCACCATCGGCATCCCGCTCGAGGCGATGCTCGCGCCGTACCTGCCGGCCGAGCTCGTGCTGCCGACCGCCGACCGCTACCGCGAGCTCTACCCGACGCTCGGGGTGCCGCGCGCGGTGCTGCTGCCCGGCGCGGCCGAGGCGTTCGCCGCCGTGCGCGCGCTGCACGGACGCGTCGTCGTGGTCAGCGCCAAGCCCGAGCCGGCGGTGCGCCTGGTGCTCGACCACGTCGGCCTCGAGCCGGACGTCGTCGTGGGCCGGCTGTTCGCCGCCGACAAGGGCGCGGCCCTGCGCGGGCACGGGGTCAGCGTCTACACCGGCGACCACCCGGGTGACCTCGAGGGCGCGCACGCCGGCGGTGCCGTGGCGATCGGCGTGCCGACCGGCCCGCACGACGCGGCGGCGCTCGCGGCGGCCGGCGCCGACGTCGTCCTGCCGTCGCTGGCCGCCTTCCCGGCCTGGCTCGACGAGCACGTGCTCGACGTCCGGCTGGCCGACCTCGACGCCCGGCTGCGCGCGCTCGACGGACTGGTCGTCGCGTTCTCGGGCGGGGCCGACTCGGCGTTCCTGCTCGCGGCCGCGGTGCGCGCGCTGGGGGCCGAGCGCGTGGTCGCGGCCACCGCCGTGAGCGGGTCGCTGGCCGGCGGCGAGCTCGACGAGGCGGCCGAGTTCGCGCGCTCGCTCGGCGTGCGGCACCTGGCGCCGACCACCGACGAGATGGCGCGCGAGGGCTACCGCGCCAACGCCGGCGACCGCTGCTTCTTCTGCAAGGCCGAGCTGCTCGACGTGCTGGGCCCGCTCGCCGACCAGGCCGGGATCGCGGACGTCGCCACCGGCACCAACGCGGACGACGCGCTGGCCGGCTTCCGTCCGGGGATCCGCGCCGCGGCCGAGCGCGGGGCGCTGACCCCGTTGCGCGACAGCGGGTTCACCAAGGCGCAGGTGCGCGCCGCCTCCGAGCGCTGGGGGCTGCCGACGTGGGACAAGCCCGCGGCGGCGTGCCTGTCGAGCCGGATCGCGTACGGCGTCCAGATCACGACGTCCGGGCTGGCCCGGGTCGACCGGGCCGAGGCCGCGGTGCGCCGGTGGTGCGCGGCGGCCGGGGTCGACGTCCGCGACCTGCGGGTGCGCGACCTGGGCGGCGACCGGGCGCGCCTCGAGCTGGACGCCGGGGCGCTGGCGGCGGTGGGCGCGCGGCGGGGCGCGCTCGAGCGGGCGGCGGTCGACGCCGGGTTCGCGAGCGCCGAGGTGGACGACCGCGGGTTCCGGTCCGGCTCGATGAACGAGCTGCTGGCCCAGCCCGAGCGCTACCGCTGAGCCGTCGTCCGGGCGGCTCAGGCGCGGAACCCGCTGGACACGGCCGTTAGGCTGGACCCGTTCTCGGGCGCCCGGACTCCTGGTGAGTCCGTGCGCCCGTCCTGCATGACGCACGACGCGAGGGGTTCACGGTGCCGACTGGCAAGGTCAAGTGGTTCGACGCTGACAAGGGCTTCGGCTTCATCAGCTCCGACGAGGGCGGGGACGTCTTCCTGCCCAGCTCGGCGCTGCCCTCGGGGACGACGTCGGTCAAGGGCGGCACGCGCGTGGACTTCAGCGTGGTCGAGGGCCGCCGCGGCGCCCAGGCCCTGCAGGTCACGCTGCTCGACGCCCCGCCGTCGGTGGCCGCGCGCTCGCGCCGTCCGGCCGACGACCTCGGCGTGATCGTCGAGGACCTGATCAAGGTGCTCGACGGCATCGGCAACGGGCTGCGCCGCGGGCGCTACCCCGACAAGGGGACGGGCGGCAAGGTCGCGTCCTTGCTGCGCGCCGTCGCCGACGACCTCGATGCCTGATCCGCCGTCCGACCGTGCGGTCAGGCGGGGGGAGCTGACCGGGCCGGACGTCGGCGGGCCAGCAGGAGCGAGCGCAGCGTCACGACGAGGACGGCGGCCAGCCCGGCCGCGGCCACGCCGAGCCCCCACGCGCCGCCGAGCGGCAGGCTGATCCCGACGGCACCGCCGACCACCCAGGCGAGCTGCAGCACGGTCTCGGACCGCGCGAAGGCCGAGGTGCGCACCGTCTCGGGCACCTCGCGCTGCACGAGCGCGTCGAGCGACAGCTTGCCCAGCGCGGCGGCGAGCCCGGCGCACAGCGCGGTCACCAGCACCGGCACCAGGCCGTAGCCGAGCGCTCCCACCAGGGCGCCGAGCGCGGCGAGGGCCACCATCGCGGTCGCGACGAGCTCGGGGGTCAGCCGGCGCAGCACCGCGCCCAGCGACGTCCCGAGGGTGTTGCCCACCCCGGCGACCCCGGCGACCAGCGCGATCACGCCGAGCAGCGGCAGCGAGTCGGTGATCGGGTCGGTGCGCAGCGCGAAGGCGAGGAACAGGGTGAGGAAGCCGGTGAACGCCCGCAGCGCCGCGACCGCCCGCAGGCCGAGGACGACGCGCGGCCCGATGCTCCACCGGCTGCGGCGGTCGGGCTCCTCGTCGGACGACAGCCGCGCGTGCTGCTCGCCCTCGGCCGAGTCGACGCGTCGCGGCAGCGCGAGCGCCAGCCCGGTGCCGACCGCGAACACCACGAACGCCAGCCGCAGCGACCACTCCGGCCCCACCCGCATCAGCAGCGCGCCCACCGGCGTCGCCACCGTGACCGCCGCGATGCCGCCGAGCAGCACCCGCGAATTGGCCGTCACCAGGCTGAGCCCGCGCGGCTGCACGCGCGGGATCGCGGCCGCGCGCGTGACGCCGTAGGCCTTGCTGGCCACGAGGTGCCCGAAGGCCGCGGGGTAGAGCGCGAACGCCTCCTTGCCCCCGGCGACCGCACCCGCCATGACCCAGGCCAGGAACGCCCGCGACACCAGCGTGACGGCGAGCGCGTACCGACGTCCGTGCCGGAACCGGTCGAGCAGCGGCCCGATCACGGGCGCCATGACCGAGAACGGCAGCATCGTCACCAGCAGGTAGAGCGCGACCCGGCTGCGCGCCTCGCCCACCGGCACCGAGAAGAACACGGTGTTGGCCAGCGACAGCAGCACCAGCGCGTCGCCCGCGGCCGAGACGCCGTGCAGCTCGATGACCTTGGCCAGGCCGGACTCGCCCGCCCCCTGGGCGTTCGTGGCCGAGCGGACCCGACGTCCGGTCGCCCCGGCCGCACGGCGCGACGCCCCGGCGAACCGCCGCGAGGCCCCGGCCACCGTGCGCGAGGCGCCCGCGACCCGCTCGCGGCGCGAGCGCTGGTCGGTGCCGGGGGGCTGGTCCACGTCCTCCATCCTGCCCGCAGGGGCCGACGAACCGGGCCGCGCGGGCGGCGTGTTCGCTTCCCGGCGGCGCGTACGGGACAATCGCCGGGTGCCGACCGACACCACGACCGAGACCCCTGCCGCCGCCGACGCGCCGGTGACCGCCGCCAAGCGCGCCCGGGCCACCGCCCCGGACGCCGCGCTGGTGGCCGCCGTCGACCTGGCGCGCGAGGCCGCGGCCGAGGTGGCCGAGGACGGCAGCGTCGGCGAGCACCTCGGGGCGGTCGGCGAGGGCGAGCGGGTCGTCACGCACTCGTTCGCCTGCACCTCCAAGGGCTACCGCGGCTGGCGCTGGGCGGTCACGCTCGCGCGCGCGCCTCGTTCGCGCTCGCTGACCGTCAGCGAGGTGCACCTGCTGCCGGACGCCGAGGCCGTCCTCGCGCCCGAGTGGCTGCCCTGGGCCGACCGGCTGGCACCGGGCGACGTCTCGCCCGGTGACGTCCTGCCCAAGCGGCTCGACGACCCGCTGCTCGAGCAGGGCTTCGAGGCCACGGGTGACCAGGACGTCGACCAGGTGGCGCAGTGGGAGCTCGGCCTCGGCCGCCCGCGCGTGCTGTCGCTGGCCGGTCGCGACGAGGCGGCCCAGCGCTGGTACGACGGCGAGCACGGTCCGAAGGACCCGCACGCCGAGCAGGCCTCCGCCGCGTGCGCCACCTGCGGCTACTTCGTGCCGATGGCCGGGGCGCTGCGCCAGGTCTTCGGGGTGTGCGCCAACGAGTGGTCGCCGTCCGACGGCAAGGTCGTCAGCCTCGACCACGGCTGCGGCGCGCACAGCGAGGTGGACGTCGAGCGCCGGCCCGAGCACGTCGACGCGCCGGTGCTGGACGAGCTGGGCTACGAGGCGGTCGAGATCGAGCGCGACGCCCCGCCGGCCGACACCGAGCCGGTCGCCGAAACCCCCGCCGAGCCCACCACCGAGCCCACCGCCGAGCCGACCACCTGACCTTTCCCTCGCAGATGCCGCTCGCAGACCCTGCCGAGCGGCACCGGTGAGGGAAACCGGCCCGGGTGAGGGAAGCCGGGTGGGGGGAGCTACTCGCCGCGGCGGGCGCCGGCCGCGTTGCCGCGCCCGCGCACCACGTAGCTCAGCCCCACGAGCCCCAGCGCCAGGCCGGCCACGCAGGTCCAGGGCCACCAGTCGCGGTCGCCGCGGTGCAGCGCCGGCACCAGCAGCGTCACCACCAGGGCGACGAGCCACACGGCGGTGCCGGCGACGACGATCTTGGCCGTGTCGATCCGGGCGGGCGCCAGCGGCGCGGGCTGTCCGGGGCTGGGCTCGCTCACGTCGTCCAGCCTAGGGGCGGGCCGTCGCCTGCATGTACGGCGGTTCTGGCAGCATGTGCGTCGCCGACCCGGCCCCGCCGTCCCTGCGCCCCCGCCGCACCGCCCCGAGAGGCCCGCCATGTCGCCGACCGACCGCCCGTCGTCCAGCACGAAGAAGAAGCGGGCCGTCGTGCCCGAGGCCCCCGTCACCGGCAACGCGCTGGAGCGGTACTTCCGCATCCACCAGCGCGGCTCGACCGTCGGCCGCGAGGTGCGCGGCGGCCTGGCCACGTTCTTCACGATGGCCTACATCGTGGTCCTCAACCCGCTGATCATCGGCACTCAGGCCGACAGCACCGGCGGCTTCCTGGGCGGTGGCAGCGCTCCGAACCTGCCGATGGTCGCCGCGGCGACGGCGCTGGTGGCCGGCGTCATGACGATCCTCATGGGCGTCGTCGCCAACTACCCGCTGGCGCTCGCGACCGGCCTGGGGCTCAACGCCTTCGTCACGTTCGGCATCGCCAAGCTGCCGGGCATGACCTGGGCCGACGCCATGGGCCTGGTGGTCATCGAGGGCCTGATCATCCTGGTGCTGGTGCTGACCGGCTTCCGGCAGGCGGTGTTCCGCGCGGTACCGCCGCAGCTGAAGACCGCGATCAGCGTCGGCATCGGCCTGTTCATCACGATCATCGGCCTGGTCGACGCCGGCATCGTGCGCAAGCCCGCCGGTCCCACGCCGGTCGAGCTGGGCATCGGCGGGTTCCTCGCCGGCTGGCCGGTGCTGGTGTTCGTCATCGGCCTGCTGGCCATCGTCGTGATGCTCGTGCGCGGCGTCCGCGGCGCGATCCTCTACGGCATCGTCGGCGCCACCGTCCTCGCGATCGTGGTCGAGGCGGTCGGCAACATCGGCAGCCAGACCGACGCCACCGGCAAGGTCGTCAACCCCACCGGCTGGGGCCTGAACGTCCCGGCCATCCCCGACACCTGGGCGGCCACGCCGGACTTCGGCCTGCTCGGCCGCTTCGACCTGCTCGGCTCGTTCTCGGCCATCGGCGCCGTGAGCGCCGTGCTGCTCGTCTTCACGCTCCTGCTCGCCGACTTCTTCGACACCATGGGCACCGTCGTGGCGATCGGCAAGGAGGGCGGCCTGCTGGACGCCGAGGGCAACCCGCCGAACGTCGAGCGGATCCTCGTGGTCGACTCGCTGGCCGCGGCCGCCGGTGGCGCCGCGAGCGTCTCCAGCAACACCTCGTACATCGAGTCGGCGTCCGGTGTCGGCGAGGGTGCGCGCACCGGCCTGGCGTCGGTCGTCACCGGCCTGCTCTTCCTGGTGGCGACCTTCCTGTCGCCGCTCGTGGCCGTGGTGCCCTACGAGGCCGCCACGCCGGCCCTGGTGGTCGTCGGCTTCCTGATGATGCAGCAGGTCAAGGGCATCGACTGGGACGACCTCGAGATCGCGATCCCCGCCTTCCTGACCATCGTGCTGATGCCGTTCACGTACTCGATCACGGCCGGCATCGGAGCCGGCTTCGTGTCGTACGTCGTGCTGCAGGCGGTGCGCGGCAAGGCCGGCCGGGTGCACGTGCTGCTGTGGGTGACCTCGGCGCTGTTCGTCGTCTACTTCGCGATCGACCCGATCAAGGAGCTGCTCGGCGTCTCGTAGCGGCTGTCGGCCCCCGGGCCTAGGGTCCGGGGGCATGGCAGACGACCGCTCGACCTGGCTCTCGCACGACGACTACCTCGCAGCGTTCAGGGCCGACGCCGCCCGGCTGGCCACGCTGCTGCGCGACAGCGCGGACGACGCCCCGGTGCCCACCTGCCCGGGCTGGACGGCGGTCGACCTGGCCCGGCACGTCGGTGACGTCTACGCGCACAAGGTCGCGGTGCTGACGCTGGGCCGCGCGCCGAAGCCGGGGGAGTGGCCGCTGGGCGACGACCTCGACCTCGCCGCGGCGCTCGACCGGCACGACGCGGTCGTGGCCGAGCTGGCCGACCGGCTGGCCGGGCTCGACCCGGCCGCGCACGCCTGGACGTGGATGGAGGGTGCGGGCGAGCAGACCGTCGGCGCCTGGGCGCGGCGCATGGCGCAGGAGGCGCTGGTGCACCGGGTCGACGCCGAGGCCGCCACCGGCACGCCGCTGCACCCGGCGGCTCCCGGGTTGGCCGCCGACGGCGTCCAGGAGGTCCTGACCTGGATGGCGGGCGACCCCGACGTCGTGGCCGACGGCCGGGCGAGCGCCGGCCGCGCGGGCACGGCGCTGCTCGACCACGGCGACGGCGCGCTGCTCGTCGACCTCGCCGACGGCGCTCACACGGTGCGAGCGGCCGAGAGCGGCAGCCCGGCGGACGTCGTCCTGCGCGGTGACGCCCTGGGCCTCGACCTCGAGCTGTGGGGCCGGCTCGGGACGCTGCCGGCCGCCTGCCGCGGCGATCTCGACGCGGTCGACGTGCAGGGCGACCCGCGGGTGCTCGAGCGCCTGCGCGCGCGCATCGCCGTCGCCACGCAGTAGGGGTCCGGAACACCTCGGGGCCCGGCGGTGTTGTCCCTCCCGAATATCATTAGCAGAGGTAATGAGATAGGCTAACGACCGATGACACCGCAGCAAGAACCCCACCCCACCACGACCACGACGCCGCGCCGCCCCATCGGCCCGCTCGCGGTCGAGCTCCGCCAGGCGGTCATGCGCACCTCGCGCCGCCTGCGCCAGGAGCGCAGCACGGACGACGTCACGCCCGGCCAGTACTCCGTGCTGGCCGGCCTCGACGTGCTCGGACCGCTCACCCCGCGCGAGCTCGCCGCTCGCGAGAAGGTGCAGCCGCCGTCGATGACGCGCACCCTGGCCGCGCTCGAGGAGCTGGGCCTCGTGAGCCGCACCGACCACCCCACCGACGGGCGCCAGGTGCTGATGGGCCTGACCCCCGAGGGCGTCACCGTGGTCAAGGAGACCCGCAAGCGGCGCGACGCCTGGCTGGCCCAGCGGCTGGCCGAGCTCGGGCCGGACGAGCGCGAGACGCTGCACCAGGCGGCCGAGATCCTCGCCCGGGTGGCCGCCTCGTGAGCCCGACCTTCCGCTCGCTGCGCACCTTCAACTACCGCGTCTGGGCCATGGGCGCGATCGTGTCCAACGTCGGCACCTGGATGCAGCGCGTCGCCCAGGACTGGCTGGTGCTGACCGTGCTCACCGACCACTCGTCGGTGGCTGTCGGCATCACCACCGGGCTGCAGTTCGCCCCGATGCTGCTGCTCGCCCCGGTCGCCGGCCTGCTCGCCGACCGCGTGCCCAAGCGCCGGCTGCTGATCGGCACCCAGACCGCCATGGGCGTGGTCGGGCTCGTCCTCGGCCTGCTCGTCGTCACCGACGCCGTGCAGCTCTGGCACGCCTACGTGCTCGCGGCTGCCCTCGGCGTCGCGGCCGCGGTCGACGCGCCCGCCCGCCAGGCGTTCGTCAGCGAGATGGTGCCGCGCGAGGACCTCTCGAACGCCGTCGGCCTCAACAGCGCCTCGTTCCACGCCGCGCGCATCATCGGCCCCGGCGTCGCCGGCCTGCTCATCGCGTGGGTCGGCACCGGCCCGGTGTTCCTCATCAACGCCATCACCTTCCTCGCCGTGATCGGCTCCCTGACCCGCATGCGGGTCAGCGAGCTCAGGCCGGCCGACCGCGCGCCCCGCGGGCGGGGCCAGCTGCGCGAGGGCGTGCGCTACGTGCGCAGCCGCCCCGACATCGTGCTGATCATGGCGATCATCTGCCTGGTGGGCACGTTCGGGCTCAACTTCCAGATGACCACGGCGATCATGGCGACCGGCGCGTTCGGCAAGGGCTCGGGCGAGTACGGCCTGCTCGGCTCGATCATGGCGATCGGCTCGCTCGGCGGTGCCCTGCTCGCC
Source organism: Angustibacter peucedani (assembly GCF_054779595.1). Lineage (NCBI taxonomy): Bacteria > Bacillati > Actinomycetota > Actinomycetes > Kineosporiales > Kineosporiaceae > Angustibacter > Angustibacter peucedani. Next base: position 46,231 of record NZ_BAAGXY010000018.1, on the reverse strand, counting down.
GCTCGGCGCGAGCGCCCGCGGCTGCGCCTGGTGATCGGCGCGACGTTCGCCTTCGGGCTGTTCGCCAGCATCGCCTCGCTGATGCCGACGTACACGCTGTTCGCGATCGCGCTGATCCCGGTGGGCCTGTCGTCGCTCACCCTGATGACGAGCGCCAACGCCACCGTGCAGCTCTCGGTCGCCCCGCAGATGCGCGGGCGCGTCATGGCGCTGTACATGGCGATCTTCATGGGCGGGACGCCGGTGGGCGCCCCGATCATCGGCTGGGTCGGCAGCACCTTCGGCCCGCGCTGGACCATCCTCGTCGGCGGTCTCGTCTCGCTGGCCACCGCGCTCGTCGCGCTCGTGGTCGTGGTGCGCCGCAGCCACCTGAGCGTCAGCTACCGCTGGAGCCAGACGCCGCACCTGCAGGTCCGCAGCACCGCCGACGACCGCGAGCTGGCCCGGGCCCGGATGGCCGGCGACCAGGCCGCCGACTCGCGCTCGGCCGCCTGACCGGCGTCCGGCTGCGCCGCGCCGTCTTAGGGTGAGGCCATGACCCCTCGCACCCGCCGGCTCGTCGTCACCGTCGCGCTCGTCGCGCTGGTGCTGGCCGCCGCGGTCGGGGCGCTCGTGCGCTGATGCTGGCGCGCGCCGCACCTGCGGTGGGATAACTGCTGCGCAGGGGCGTTCCGGCCGGGAGGTCGCGATGAGCGCAGCAGAGAGCGAGCTGGTCCGCCGGATCCGGTACGTGACGGTGCGGCGTCCGGTGACGCGTGCCGCCGTGGCGGCGGTGATGCTGGTGCCCGCGCTCGGCCGCGACCCCCTGCTGGACGTCGACCGGCCCGTCGTCCTGGCGCTCGGCCTCGGGGTCACGGCCTCGCTGACGTTCGTCTGGTGGCGCATGCGCCGCGAGCTCGCCGGCGCCCCCGTCGCCACCCCGCAGCTGGCGCGCGCGATGGTCGTCCCGGTGGCGGTCTCAATGGTCGCGCTGGTGGTGCTGGTGCTCGCCGCGACCGCCCGGCTGCACGGCGCCGCGAGCGTCGGGGTGGTGCTGCAGCTCATCGCCGTCGCCGAGGCCGCGCGCATCGTCGTCCAGCTCAAGCCGCGGCGCGACGACGACCAGGCGCCCCCGCCGCAGCCGTCCGGCTTCGACACCGCCATGCAGGGCGCGCCGGCGTTCGAGGGCGTGTCGATCGCGTGCTCCGGCGGGGGGATCCGGGCGGCCGCCTTCTGCCTCGGCGGGCTGCAGCGGCTGCGCCACCGCGAGGGCGAGGGGGCGCCGTCGCTGTACGACCGCGCCGAGCGCGTGTACGCCGTCAGCGGCGGCAGCTACATCGCCACCGCCCTGCACATGGCCCGCAGGCACAGCCCGCCCGCCGACGACGTCCAGGCCTCGCTGTTCGCACCCGGGTCGCCCGAGGAGGACTGGTTGCGGCGCAAGTCCAAGTTCCTGCTGCCGACGGGTTCGACCCTCGTCACCGGGTTCCTGTCGCTGGTCTACGGCATCGCCGTGAACCTCACGCTGATCGGCGTCGCGCTCTACGTGGCGGCGCTCTACACCGGCTGGGTGCACAACCGGCTCGACGTCGTCTGCCCCGGTGGTCCGACCGGGGGCGCGGCGAGCTGCCTCGGCGACGGCAGCAAGGCGGTCTTCGCCACCAGCGACGGCAGCCACTTCCTGGTCGGGTGGGCGGTGCTGCTGGCCGGGTTGGTGCTGTTCGTGGGCAGCAAGACCGTGGCGAAGTACTCCGGCCGCGGACGGCTGGTGTTCGCCGGCACCACCCGCGCCCTCGTGACGAGCGGCGTCGCGGTGGGCGCGCTGCTCGTCGTCCTGCCGTGGCTGCTCGTGACGCTGAACAACGCGACGATCACCAACAAGCCCACCGCCACCGTGGCCCGGGTGATGGCCGCCGCGCGGCTGGCCACGCCGGACGGCTGCGTGCGCGCGATCGAGCGCGACCTCACGGCGAGCGCCGTGCTGGCCTGGGAGCGCGCGCCGAGCAGCGCGCAGGAGAAGTCCGTGCCGTTCACCTACCGCGGCTGCGGCGGCACCTGGACCGACGACGCAGTGGTGTTCGCGCCGGGCGGCCAGGTGGCCGCTCGCCCCTCGGGCTCGTGGTGCTACGCCAGCCGTGGGCTGCCACGGCCGACGTTCTGCGACGAGCGGCCGGGCACGGGGCACATCTCGTTCTCGGACACCCTGGCATCCTGGCTGGCGGGCATCCTGGCGCTCGCCGCCGCGGTGCGCGGCGTGCTGGCCGGCCGCACCGCCTCGATCGTGCCGGGCACGCGGCGCGGGATGATCTCGGACGTCGTCCGCCGGGTGCTGCTGCCGTGGGCCGCGGGTGCGGTCGTCGTGGTCGCGGTGCTGGTCGTGCTGATGGTGCTGCTGCGCGACAACCTGCTCTACCCGGCGCGGCTGCACACGGTGCACGCCGGGATGCTCGCAGCGCTGGCGGCCCTGGCTCTGCGGGTGCTGACCGACGCGATGCTCAGCTCGCTGCACCCGTTCTACCGCGAACGGCTCTCGGACTCGTTCCTGGTGGTGCGCAACGGGACCGAGGCCGAGCCGTTGCCGTACCGGCTGCCGACGCACGTGCACGAGAACGGCTCGCTGACCGGTCCCGACCTCGTGGTGTGCTGCGCCGCCAACATCCAGGACCGCGACTACGTGCCGGCCGCACGGGGCTGCGCGCCGTTCCAGTTCCGCACCGACACCGTGGTCGAGGACGGCGTGGAGGTGCACGGCCGGATCGGCATCAGCGACAGCCGGTTGCCGCTCGGGCGCATGCAGCCCGCGGTGCCGTACTCGGCGACGTCCGACCCGCAGGGCCTCGACACCACGCTGGCGGCGGCGATGGCGGCGAGCGGTGCGGCGTTCTCGCCGCGGGTGGGTCGCATGGACAGCCGGGTGCGGCCGTACCGGATGCTGCTCGCCCTGGCCAACGCGCGCCTCGGCGTCTGGCTGCCCAACCCCTACCTGGTCGACGGGTCCGCGCAGCTGGCGGCGTCACCGTCCTCGGTGCGGCAGGGTCTGGGCTGGGCGCTGCGGCGGGCGATGCGTCCCGGCCCGTTCCGGATCTTCAAGGAGGCGTTCGGCAGCCTGTCGGTCGACGACACCCGCATCTACGTCACCGACGGCGGCCACTACGACAACACCGCGCTCGTCGAGGCGCTGCGCGACCGTCCGCGCACGCTGTTCGTCCTCGACGCGTCGGCCGACCTCGAGGACAGCCTCGACGCCCTCGGCGACGCCATCGTCACGGCCCGCATGGACCTCGGGCTGGTGCTGCGGCCGGCCGCGGGCAGCCCGGTCTCGCAGGTGCGGCGCGACGCCGAGCACCCCGTCACGGTGATCCCGCGCGGCGCGACGTCAGCGGTGCAGCAGCCGGCGCTGCCCGCGCGCGGCTGGCTGCACCTGGAGGTGTTCACCGTCGACGACCCGCACCGCGTCGTCGGCGACGTGTGGTTCGTCAAGAACGTGCGTACCGGCGAGCCGAACATCGAGATCGACAGCTACGCCGCCGAGAACCGCAGCTTCCCGATCACCTCGACCGGCAACCAGTTCTACGGCGAGTACGACTTCGAGGCCTACCGGCTGCTCGGCTACCTCAACACCACGACCATGCTGGCCGCGCGCGCCGAGCTCGTCGGGCCGGACGACGTCCCTGGTGCGGGTGCGCCGCCTCCCGGCGACGAGCCGCCCGAGGATCCGGGCGACGGCTCGACCTACGCCGAGCCCATGCCCACCCCCGCCGTGTGAGCGCTACGGCTTCTTGGTGACCGTCGTCGTGCGGGTCGTCGTCGTCGTGGTGCTGCTGATCGTGGTGATCGTGCAGACCTTGACGCCCAGCAGGTCGACGACGCACGGCGTGGTGGTCGTGACGATCGGTGTGGGCAGCTTGACGACGTCCGTCACGAGCGAGGTGACCACCGAGGTCACGGCGCTGACCGCGGACGACGCCGCGGAGGAGACCGCGCTGCCGGCACCGCCGGCAGGAGGAACGGAGGCGGACGTCGGCTGGCCGTCGGGCTGCGTGGCGGACCCGCCGCCACCCCCGCCGCTGCCGCCGCCCGAGGTGCGGGTGGTCGAGGCCGCGCCGCCGCCGCCGGTGGAGGTGCGACCCGGGCGGGTGCTCGTGCCACCGGCCTCGACGCTGCCGCCGCCGGTGCTGCCCGCCCCGCTCTGGTGCGCGGCCGGCAGGCTGGAGGCTGGCAGCTCGGTGACGCCTCGGCGGTAGGCCTCGGCGATGGCGATGACGGTGCGCACGTAGCTGTCGCTGTTGTTGTACCGGCGGATCGCGCTGTAGAGGTCGCCCGACTGGCGCAGGTCGCCGGGGCCGCTGCACAGGTAGACCGCGGTGGCGGTGGCGGCGTCGTTCATGTCCTGCGGGTCGCGCACGCCGTCGCCGTCGGCGTCCGAGCCCACGACGCGCCAGGTGCCGGGGATGAACTGCATCGGCCCGACCGCGCGGTCGTAGACCGTGTCGCGGTCCCACTTGCCGCCGTCGGAGTCCATGATCCGCGCGGTGCCGTTGCTGCCGTCGAGCGGGATGCCGATGATGCCGGGGCGCGCCACGCCGCGGGCGTCGAGGGCGTTGCCGCCGAAGCGCGCGTGGTTGCTCTCGACCCGCCCGATCGCGCCGACGAGGGCCCAGTCGATGCCGCACTCGTGGTCGGCGTTGCTGACGAGGTTCGCGGCCAGCCGGTAGGCGGCGAGCGCGGGGGCCGGGATGCCGGGGCCGTCGAGCTGCACGGGCTGCGAGCTGCCCGGCGAGGTGCCCGGGGGCAGCTCGAGGCCGGGGGCCAGGCCGGGGTCGACCGGGGCGTCGCCCGTGGACGCCGGGTCGATGCTCGACGCGCTGCGCTCGGGCTGGGTGAGGGCCTGGCCGGGGACGGCCGGCACCTCGCGGCGGTCGGTCAGCGTCGACGGCGTGCCGTTCTGGGCGAGCGCGAGCCCGCTGGCGGCCAGCACGGCGGCCGGCACCATCGCCACGACGCTGCGCCAACGCACGCGGATCGTGCGCCCGGCGTCGACCGCGGCCTGGCCCGCGGCCTCGTCGGCACCGGTGTCGCTGCCTGCACTCCTGTGTGCACCCACGGTGGAACCTTCCTCGTCTCGGCGCACCCCACCCCCGGGGCTCGACCTGTCCAACGAGTCGACACGCCGAAGGTCACGGTCATGATCGCGGTTGGTGCGCGCTACCGCACGTCGGACGCGGCGGGGACCACCTCTTCGGGTGCGTCCTGGGGCGCGCTTGCGACGGCCTCGTCGCTCTTGGCCGCCTTCGCGCGGTCCATCTCGCGCCACTCGGGGCGCAGCGCGGGCACGGTGGTGGCCACGAGGTAGGCGGCGCCGCAGATCAGCAGGGCCGAGCTGATGCCCAGGTGCTCGGCCAGCAGCCCGCCGACCAGCCCGCCGAACGGGATGAGCGACCACGCGGCGCTGCCGATCAGCGACATCACCCGGCCGCGCAGGTGCTCGGGGATCCGCTCCATCTCGACCGCACCCAGGATCGGGTTGATCAGGCCGGCGCCGATGCCGCCCAGGAACAGCACGGTGAAGATGAGCGGCAGGGGTGCGTCGAGCCCGAGCACCGCGAACCGCGGGGCCCCGATGCCGAAGAAGCCGACGAAGAAGGCCGCTCGACGGGGCAGCTTGTGCCCGATGGTGGCGGCGGTCAGCGAGCCGATCACCGCGCCGGCCGACATGAACGCCGCTGCCGAGCCCATCAGGCCGGCGCCGCCGCCGCGGTGCTGGGCCCAGACGGCCACCAGCACCGTGCCGTACGCGGCGTCGAGCAGGTTGGTGACGCCGACCATCGCGACGATCGAGCGCAGCAGGCCGTCGCGCCGCACGAAGCGAGCACCCTGGCGCAGCCGGTCGAGGTAGCGGCCGGGCTCGTCGTCGTCCGGGCTGGCGGTGGTGCGGGTCTCGCTGCGGCGCAGGCCGAGCGCGACGACCAGGCCGGCGACGCCGAAGGTGATGGCGTCGAGCGTGATCGCGGTGGCCGGGCCGACCGCCGTGACCAGGCCCGCCGCGGCGAGCGGCCCGATCACGGACGCCGCGCGGCTGATGCCGTCCTCCAGGCCGAGCACGCGCTCGACCGGTTGCCCGGCCGCGGTCGCGACCGGCGGGGCCAGCACGTACTTCGCGCTGTCGCCGGGGCCGCGCACCATGCCGGCCAGCGCGACGAGCACGAGCAGGCCCGCGAAGTGCAGCATCCCCGCGGCGTGCAGCACCGGGATCGCGCCGACGAGGACGACGGACAGGACGTCCGAGACGATGCTGACCCGGCGGGCGCCGACCTTGTCGGTGACGGGTCCGGCCAGCGCCTGCGCGATGACGTACGGGCCCATCTCGGCCATGGCGACCAGACCGGTGCGGGTGGCCGAGCCGGTGGTCTCGAGCACGAACAGCGGCAGCGCGATCATCGACAGCCGGGTGCCGACGAGGGAGATGCCGAACGCGCCGAGGAGCGCGACGACCGGGCGCAGCGAGGCCTTCGGGGCGGCCGGCGTGGCCGGGGCCGGGGTGGCCGGGACGCTGGTCATCACCGGTCACCCGGCTCGGGGAACACGTTGAGCTGGACGTCGACCGACCGGCTCTCGGGGTCGGGCGAGGTGACCGGCTCGTCGGCCCGCGGGTACTCGGCCACCAGGGCCCACATGCGCTCGGACAGCTCGTCGGACTGCTCGGCGGTCAGGCGCAGCCGGATGTCGTTGAAGGTGCCGGCGCTCTGCCAGCGGCCGGGCAGCGCGAGCTTCTCGTCGAGGTGGGCCTGCACGCGGTCGGCGCTGATCCGGGTGACGGCGCGCAGGTAGGTCTCGGCGAAACCGGCGACCTCGGGGTCGCTGATCTGCTCGCCGATGTCGAGCGAGGTCGACCGCGTGGCGGCCTTCCACCAGCGCTCGCGGGGCTGCCCTCGCCCCTCGTCCTCGACCACGAAGCCGTGCTCGGCCAGTTGGCGCAGGTGGTAGCTGGTGGCCGCGCTGCTCAGGCCGAGGCGCTCGGCCAGCAGCGTGGCGGTCGAGGGGCCGTCCGAGCGCAGCATGCCGAGCAGCCGCACCCGCAGCGGGTGGGCCAGGCCGCGCAGGCTGCGCGCGTCCAGGTGCAGGGTGCTGACGTCGGTGCTGCCGTCCGGGGTCTGCTGGTCGTCGCTCATGCGGACGACGGTACTTCGCCAAGAAGTCTTTGCCAAGAGATCTTTGCAAAGAATGCTTGGCGAACTGCGGGACCGGCTTGGATGGGAGGATGGGGCCGTGCCCCAGCTCCTCGACGACGCGCTCGCCGACCTGCGCCCGCTGCTGCTCGACCCGCGCTCGCTGGTGCGGGCGGTCGGGGCCGGACGACGGCGCACCGGCCAGCCCTCCGTCGTCCGGGTCGAGCTGCGGCCGGTCGACCTCAAGAGCGGTCGCGTGCTGCAGGTCGTCACGCACGACGGGCGCCAGGCCACCACGCGCAACACCCCCTACGGGGCGGCGGCGGCCACCGTCGACGCGCTGCTCGCCGAGCCGTTCGGCAACTGGCACGTCGAGACGCTCGACGCGACGGTGCAGCTGCGGGTGACCAAGAAGGGCGGCGCCCAGGTGCACCGCGCCGCGGCCAGCCGCCGCGATGTCGAGGTGCGCTCGCACGACCGGGCGCGGCAGCGGCTGGTGCCGCCCGACGACCCGCTGTTCGGCCTGCTCGGCGCCGACGGCGACAAGCGTCGCCAGGTCGACGCCTTCCTGCGGGTGCTCGAGCCGACGCTGGCGCGGCTGCCGCAGGACCGGCCGCTGCGGGTGGTCGACCTCGGCTGCGGCAACGCCTACCTGACCTTCGCGGCCCACCGGTTCCTGCTCGACCGGCTGGGGGCCGTGCGCACGGTCGGGGTCGACGTCCGGCCCGACATGGTCGAGCGCAACAGCGGGCTCGCCGCGCAGCTCGAGCTCGCGGGCCTGACCTTCGAGGCCGGCACCATCGCGGACGCCAGGCCGTTCCCGGACGACGAGCCGCCCGACCTCGTGCTGGCCCTGCACGCCTGCGACACCGCCACGGACGAGGCGCTCTCCCGAGCGGTGCGGTGGGACACCGCCGTGGTGCTGGCCGCGCCCTGCTGCCACCACGACGTGCAGCGGCAGCTGGGCGAGGGTCCGGGCGCCCCGGCCCCGTACCAGGCCGTGACGCGCCACCCGATCCTGCGCGAGCGGTTCGCCGACGTCCTGACCGACTCGCTGCGCGCGCTGGTGCTGCGGATGGTCGGCTACAAGGTCGACGTCGTCGAGTTCGTCGACTCCCGGCACACCCCGCGCAACGCCATGATCCGCGCCACCCGCACGACCTCGCCGGCCAAGCCGGCGCTGGTGGCCGAGTACCGCGCGCTCACCGCGGACTGGGGCGTGCACCCGGCGCTCGCGCGCATGCTGGACGCCGAGGTCGTCCGAGCGCTCTCGTGAGGTGGCGGGCGCGGGGGGCGCTGCTGCTCGTGGTGGCCGCGACGGTGGGCGGCGCCGGACTGCCTGCGGCGCAAGCGGACCCGAGCGGCGCGTCGAAGGTCGTGACCGTGCGCGACGCCCGCATCGACGAGTCGAGCGGGCTCGTCGTCAGCCCGTCGCACCGTGACCTGGTCTGGACCGTGAACGACTCGGGGTCCGACGCCGTCGTCTACGGCGTCTCGACCCGCACCGGCCGCACCCGGGCCGTGCTGAGGTTGCAGGACCACGACGGCCGACCCGTCGACGCCCGCGACATGGAAGCCATGGCGACGTTCGGCGACATCAAGACGGGGCGTGCCCGGATCTGGGTGGGCGACATCGGTGACAACCGGGCGGTGCGCGAGAGCGTGGTGCTGCGGCTGTTCTCCGAGCCGTCGACCGTGCGGTCGCAGGCGGTGGAGGTCACCTCGCTGCGGGTGCGCTACCCCGACGGACCGGCCGACGCCGAGACCCTCGTCTGGGACGGCGTGCGGCTCCTGGTGGTGACCAAGGGACTGCTGCGGTCCAGCGTGCTCGAGGTGCCGCCCGCCGCGGTGGCTGAGGCGCTCGCCGGCCGAGACGTGGCCGAGCCTGTGGTGGCTCGCGAGGTCACGACGATCCCCGAGAGCCTCGCCACCGACGGGACCGCGCTCTACTTCGACCGCGTTCTGGTGCGCGGCTACGGATCGGCCACGATCTACCGCGTCGAGGGCGATGGTCTCGAGGCCGAGAACGACGTCGTGCTCCCGGAGCAGCAGCAGGGCGAGACCGTTGCCTACCTCTGGGGAGAGGACGCCGTCCTGGTCGGGTCGGAGGGCGTTCGTCAACCGCTGTGGTGGGTCCAGGTGCCCGCGCCGGAACTTGCGGTCGGCCCCGGCGACGGAAGGACGTTGTCGGCCACGAAGATCCCCGAGGCGGGCGAGGCCACCGAGGAGGCCGCCCCCGCGGCCTCGTCGTGGACGCCGTTCTGGGCCGCGCTGGGCGCGATCGGCGTCGGCGCGGTGGCGCTGCTCGGGCTGGGCGCGGCGGTCAGAGGTGCTCGACGACGTGGTCGACGCACGCGGTGAGCGCCTCGACGTCGTCCGGCTCGATCGCCGGGAACATCGCGATGCGCAGCTGGTTGCGGCCGAGCTTGCGGTAGGGCTCGACGTCCACGATCCCGTTGTGCCGCAACGTCGCCGCGACGGCAGCGGCGTCGACGTGGTCGGAGAAGTCGATCGTGCCGACGACCGGTGAGCGGTGCTCGGGGTCGGTGACGAACGGCGTGGCGAACGAGGACGCCTCGGCCCAGCCGTACAGCCGCCGGGCCGAGTCGGCCGAGCGCCCGGTCGACCACGGCAGCCCGCCCTGCTCGAGCAGCCAGTCGACCTGCTCCACCATCATCACCAGCGTCGCCAGCGCCGGGGTGTTGTACGTCTGGTCGAGACGGCTGTTGGTGACGGCCGTCATCAGGTCGAGGCTCGCCGGCACCCAGCGGTCGGCGGCGGCGAGCTCCTCGGCGCGCGCGACGGCGGCGGGGGACAGGAACGCGAACCACAGGCCGCCGTCCGACGCGAACCCCTTCTGCGGGGCGAAGTAGTAGGCGTCGCACTCGCTGACGTCGACCGGCACGCCGGCTGCCGCCGACGTCCCGTCGACGAGCACGAGGGGACCGCCGTCGTCCGGCAGCGCCGTGCCCAGCACGCGCTGCACCGGGACGACGACGCCGGTGGAGGTCTCGTTGTGCGGCCAGGCGTGGACGTCGACCCCGGCCTCGGCGTGCGGTGCCGGCCGCGACCCGGGCGGCGACTCGACGACGGTCGGCTGGCCCAGGAACGGCGCTGCCGCCGTGGCCGCGGCGAACTTCGCGCTGAACTCGCCGAGCACCAGGTGCTGGGCGCGCTCGCGCACCAGGCAGGACGTCGCGACGTCCCAGAACATCGTCGAGCCGCCGTTGCCCAGCACGACCTCGTAGCCGTCGGGCAGCGCGAACAGCTCGCGCAGCCCGGCCCGCAGCCGTCCGACCAGCGCGCGCACCGGCGCCTGGCGGTGCGACGTGCCGAGCAGCGTGCGACCCGCGGCCGCCACCGCGTCGACCTGGGCCGGACGCACCTTGCTGGGCCCCGAGCCGAAGCGCCCGTCTGACGGCAGCAGGTGGGCCGGGATGGTCAGCGGCATCTCAGCTGGTGTGGCCCGGGCTGACGGCCTCGGTCCAGCCCGTGACCTCCTGCGGGGTGCGCGGGCCGTGGCCGACGTACCGCGCCGAGGGCCGGATCAGCCGGCCGGTGCGCTTCTGCTCCAGCACGTGGGCCGACCAGCCGGCCGTGCGCGCGCAGGTGAACATCGGCGTGAACATGGACGCCGGCACCTCGGCGAAGTCGAGGATGACGGCCGCCCAGAACTCGACGTTCGTGGCCAGCACGCGGTCGGGACGGCGCGAGTGCAGCTCGTCGAGCGCGGCCTGCTCGAGCGCTGCGGCCACCTCGAAGCGCGGGGCGCCGAGCCGCTCGGCGGTGGCGCGCAGCACCCGGGCGCGCGGGTCCTCGGCGCGGTAGACGCGGTGGCCGAAGCCCATCAGCCGCTCGCCGCGGTCGAGCACCCCGCGGACGTACGCGCCGGCGTCGCCGCTGGCCTCGACGCCCTCGATCATGTGCAGCACCCGCGAGGGCGCGCCGCCGTGCAGCGGCCCGCTCATCGCGCCGACGGCGCCCGACAGGCACGCGGCGACGTCGGCGCCGGTCGAGGCGATGACCCGGGCGGTGAACGTCGAGGCGTTCATGCCGTGCTCGGCGGCCGACACCCAGTAGGCGTCGACGGCCTCGACGTGCCGCGGGTCGGGCTCGCCGCGCCAGCGGATCATGAACCGCTCGACGATCGTGTGCGCCTTGTCGACCTCGCGCTGCGGCACCATCGGCTGCTCCTGGCCGCGGGCCGACTGCGCGATGAACGACAGCGCCATCACCGAGGCGCGCGCGAGGTCCTCGCGGGTCTGGTCGGCGTCGATGTCGAGCAGCGGCCGGTAGCCCCAGATGGGCGCGAGCTGCGCGAGCGCGCTCTGCACGTCCACCCGCACGTCACCGGTGTGCACCGGCAGCGGGAACGGCTCGGCCGGCGGCAGGCCCGGGTTGAACTCGTCGTCGACGAGCAGCCCCCAGACGTTGCCGAACGAGACCTTGCCCACCAGGTCGTCGATGTCGATGCCGCGGTAGCGCAGCGAGCCCCCGGCCTTGTCGGGCTCGGCGATGTCGGTCTCGAACGCGATCACGCCCTCGAGCCCCGGCCGGAACGTCGTGTCGGCGTCGGTCATGACGCTCCTCCCACTCCTCGTCGAGTCGGCCTCATTGTGCACGTACCGACCGGTACGCCCGTCGCCGGGAGCACCTAGGCTCGGTCCGTGAGCGACGGCGTGGTGGACCCGAGGGCGCGGCTGGACTACGACGGCGAGCTGCTCGACGTCGCGGAGACGGGGTCCGGCGGCAGCGGGGCGCCGTTGTCGTGGATCGAGCGCTGGTACGCCGACGCGCAGGCCGACGAGCGGGTCGACGAGCCCGGCGCGATGGTCGTGGCGACGGTCGACGCCGAGGGCCTGCCGGACGCGCGGACGGTGCTGCTCAAGGGGTTGTCGCCCGAGGGGCTGACGTTCTTCACCAACACCCGCTCGGCCAAGGGGCACCAGCTGGCGGGGGCTCCCTACGCCGCACTGGTGCTGCTGTGGCACCCGATGTACCGCCAGATCCGCGTGCGCGGCCCGGTCCGCCAGACCTCGCCGGAGGAGGCGGCGGCCTACTTCGCGTCGCGCCCGCGCGGGTCCCAGGTGGCCACCCGCGCGTCGCGGCAGTCGCAGCCGATCTCCTCGCGCGCCGAGCTCGAGGCGCGGGTCGCCGCCGAGGACGACCGCTGGCCCAGCACCGGCTCGCCCGACGACGTCCCGGCGCCGTCCACCTGGGGCGGGTACGTCGTCCGGCCCGACGTCGTCGAGCTGTGGGTGGGCCAGCGTTCGCGCCTGCACGACCGCCTCGTCTTCCGCCGGACGTCGGACGGCGGGCTCGACGACCCGCACGCCTGGCGCTCGGAGCGCCTCCAGCCCTAGCGTCAGGGGGTCGAAGGAGGTGGCCATGCCGGGACGCCACGACCTGCCCCAGCTGGACGGGACCGTGCTGGTCACGGACTCCGGCCTCGAGACCGACCTGATCTTCCACCACGGCGCCGACCTGCCGGCCTTCGCGTCGTTCGTGCTGCTGCGCGACGACGACGGGCGGGCGCTGCTGGAGCAGTACTTCCGCGAGCACCTCGAGACGGCGCGCGACCACGGGCTCGGGGTCGTGCTCGAGACGCCGACCTGGCGGGCCAGCCACGACTGGGCCGCGCCGGTCGGCTGGACCACCGCCGAGGTCGACCAGGCCAACCGGGACGCCGTCGACCTGGTGGTCGCGGTGCGCGACGCGGTGCCCGACCAGGTCGGTCCGTGCCTGGTGAGCGGCTGCGTCGGCCCGCGCGGTGACGGCTACGTCGTGTCGCAGCGGATGACCGCCGACGAGGCGTACGCCTACCACCGGGTGCAGGTCGGCGTGCTGGCCAGCGGCGCGGTCGACCTGGTCAGCCTGCTGACCGTCGGGTACGTCGAGGAGGCCGTGGGCTTCGTCCGCGCGGCAGCCGAGGCCGGCGTGCCGTGCGTCGTGTCGTTCACCGTCGAGGTCGACGGGCGGCTGCCCGACGGCACCGGGCTCGGCGACGCCGTCACCGCGGTCGACGAGGCCACCGGGTCGGCCGCTGCGTACTTCATGGTCAACTGCGCGCACCCGCAGCACGTGACGCCCGGGCTGGACGCCGCGGCGCCCTGGGCCGCGCGCGTGGTCGGCCTGCGCGCCAACGCCTCCACCCGCAGCCACGCCGAGCTCGACGAGGCGACCGAGCTGGACGACGGCGACCCGGTCGCGCTGGCCGAGGAGCTGGTGGCGGTGCGCGACGCCATGCCCGCGATGACGGTGCTCGGCGGCTGCTGCGGCACCGACGTCCGGCACATCGGGGCCCTCGCGGCCCGCCTCCAGGGGTAGCGTCCCCGGGTCCGACTCGTGGTCTCCACGTCCGCATCGCGGGACTACGCCGCAGTAGGTTTGCACGGTCGGACGACCCGCCCGCTAGCGTGATCCCCGTCACAGCACGTCTTCACCGCGGGCGCCACCGTCGCCGTCCGCCGACCTCCGTCCTACCGGGGTCGCCGGCGACAGGGAGTTCATGAGCGTCCACCGCGTCGTGCACGACGTCACCGAACGCATCGCCGCCCGCAGCAGCGCCACGCGGGCCGCCTACCTCGACCAGCTCGAGCGCGCCCGCGCCACCCCCGGACGCCGCGGCGCCCTGGGCTGCAGCAACCTGGCGCACGCCGTCGCCGCGTGCGGACCCTCCGAGCGCGCCGCCCTCAGCGGCGACGACGCCCCGAGCATCGCGGTCGTCACGGCCTACAACGACATGCTCTCGGCGCACGCGCCGTACGAGACGTACCCGCAGCAGATCAAGGCGGCCGCGGCGTCGGTCGGCGCGGTCGCCCGCGTCGCGGGCGGTGTCCCCGCGATGTGCGACGGCATCACGCAGGGCCGTGACGGCATGGAGCTCAGCCTCTTCAGCCGCGACGTCATCGCGATGTCGACGGCGATCGCGCTGTCGCACGACGTCTTCGACGCCGCGCTGATGCTCGGCGTCTGCGACAAGATCGTGCCGGGTCTGGTCGAGGGCGCGCTCGCGTTCGGCCACCTGCCGACCGCGTTCGTGCCGGCCGGGCCGATGGCCAGCGGGCTGCCGAACGCCGAGAAGGCCCGGGTGCGCCGCGAGGCGGCCGAGGGCCGGGTCGGTCGCGCCGAGCTGCTCGCGTCCGAGGTGGCGTCGTACCACTCGCCCGGCACGTGCACCTTCTACGGCACCGCCAACTCCAACCAGCTGCTGATGGACGTCATGGGCCTGCACCTGCCCGGTGCCGCCTTCGTGAACCCCGACGACCCGCTGCGGGCGGCCCTCACCGACGCCGCCACCCGGCGGGTCGCCGAGATCGCCGCGAGCGAGGCGCCGTACGGCATCGGCGACGTCGTCGACGAGCGCGTCGTCGTGAACGGCGCGGTGGCGCTGCTGGCCACCGGCGGTTCGACCAACCACACGATGCACCTGGTGGCGATGGCGGCCGCGGCGGGCGTGCAGCTCACCTGGGAGGACCTGGACGACCTCTCGCGCGTCGTCCCGCTCTGCACGCGGCTGTACCCGAGCGGCACCGCGGACGTGAACCACTTCCACGCGGCCGGCGGCACGCCGTACCTCGTCGGCACGCTGCTGGACGCCGGCCTGCTGCACCGCGACGTCCTGACCCTCGCCGGTGCGGGTCTCGACCGGTACCGCGTCCGGCCCGCCCTCGACGCGGACGGCACGCTGCGGTGGGACGACGAGAGGGGGCCCAGCCGCGACCTCGACGTGCTGCGCCCGGCGTCCGACCCGTTCTCGCCGGACGGCGGGCTGCGCGTGCTGCGTGGTTCGCTCGGCCACGCGGTGGTGAAGGTGTCGTCGGTGGCGGCCGAGCACCGCGTCGTCGTGGCACCGGCGCGGGTCTTCACCGACCAGACCGCCGTGCTCGAGGCGTTCTCGCGCCGCGAGCTCGACCGCGACGTCGTGGTCGTGGTGCGCGACCAAGGGCCGTCGGCCAACGGCATGCCCGAGCTGCACCAGCTCACGCCGTCGCTGTCGGTGCTGCAGCGGCGCGGCCACGCGGTGGCGCTCGTGACCGACGGCCGCATGTCGGGCGCGTCGGGCGCGGTGCCGGCGGCGATCCACGTGACGCCGGAGTCGGTGCACGCCGGGCCGATCTCGCGGCTGCAGGACGGCGACGTCGTCCGGATCGACTGCGAGACAGGCAGTCTCGACGTCCTGGTCGACCCGGTGGAGTTCGCGGCCCGACCCGCGGCACCACCGTCGCACCAGGAGCAGCGCGGCACCGGCCGCGAGCTGTTCGGCGCGCTGCGGCGCGCGGTGGGTCGCGCCGACGAGGGCGCCCACGTGTTCGGAACCGTTGCGCCGCAGGGCGTCGACCTCCAGGAGAGTGCGTTGTGAGCGTGGTGGGTGCACCGGTGGTGCGTGGGGTCGAGGATGTGCTGGCGGTCTCGCCCGTCGTCCCGGTCGTGGTCGTCGACGACGTCGCGGACGCCGTCCCGCTGGCCCGAGCGCTGCTGGACGGCGGCATCGGCGTCGTCGAGATCACGCTGCGCACGCCGGCCGGGCTGGCGGCGATCGAGCGGGTCGCCGCCGAGGTGCCGGGGATGGTCGTGGGCGCCGGCACGGTGGTGACGCCGGCGCAGGTCGAGGCCGTCGCGGCGGCCGGTGCGTCGTTCGTGGTGACACCCGGCGCGCCGGACGGCCTGCTGCGGGCCGCGCTGGCGAGCGGCCTGCCGCTGCTGGCCGGGGCGAGCACGCTGACCGAGATGATGCGGCTGGTCGAGCACGGGCTCAGCGCGATGAAGTTCTTCCCGGCCGAGGCCAGCGGCGGGCGCAACTACCTCGCAGCGGTGGCGGGCCCGCTTCCCGACCTGCGGTTCTGCCCCACGGGCGGCATCACGGCCGCCTCGGCGCCGGCCTACCTCGCGCTGCCGTCGGTGGCCTGCGTCGGCGGTTCGTGGCTCACGCCGCGGTCGGCGGTGGACGAGGGCCGCTGGGACGTCGTCGAGACCCTCGCGCGAGAGGCGGCCGCGCTCGCCCGCTGACGGGCAGGTGAAGGCCCGCAGGCCGGTCCTGGGAAGGACCTGCCGCGCTGGACGAGGCGCGGCTCCTGCGGGCCGACGGTGACTGCCTGGATCTCGCCGGCCTGCCTGCCCCGAGGGGCGAGAGCTGCGGTGGGATCAGAAGCCCGTCCGAGTTCGACGGCGGCTAGCGGGCAGCCACCTCACGCGTCCGTAGATCACTCACTTCTCGGACCACCTCCTTTCCCGTGTGCCGCAACGGTACGTCGGGTCCTCGGAGGGTGCAACGGGTTACCGCGCGCGGGGCGGCTGCGGCTCGCGCACGGGGTCAGGCCGACAGGTCCATCGTCATGACCGGGGCGGTCGTCGGCTGCCGCGAGCCGCCCGCCGGCTCGACGGTGACACCGAGCTTCGCGCCGGGGCGCACGCCCGTGGCCAGCAGCGCGGTCGAGCCCTCGATGACGCCGACCGAGCGGGTGCCGCCGTCGAGCACCCACAGCTGCAGCACGTGGTCGGCGTCGACCGGCGGGAGCTGCTGGCCGACGAAGACGGCCTTGCCCTGCGACGGCGAGACGATCACCCGGGCGACGCCCCCGCCGTCGACCTGGCGGGCATCGGACGCACCGATGACCGACGACATCTGGGCGGCGACCTGACGGGCCTGCGCGGCCTGGTGCTGCTCGCGCACCGCGAGACCGCCGAGCGAGCCGGCGACCACGAGCAGGGCGGCGGCGACGGCGAGCAGGGCGCGCGACGTCGTCCGGGCCCGGCGCAGCAGCGGCAGCACCCGGCCCTCGTCGTCCGAGCTGTCGGCGAGCGGCGGCAGCTGGCGGGTCGTGCGCACCTCGGCCATCACCGAGCTGGCGAACGCCGCCGGGACGCCGGTGGTCGCGGCCAGGCCGAGCACCGCGCCGGTGGCACGCAGGCCCTCGACCTCGGCCGTGCACTCCGGGCACCCGGCGAGGTGCTGCTCGAACGCGCGGCGCTCGTCGTCGTCCAGCGCGTCCAGGGCGTAGGCACCGGTCATCGTGTGCGGGTCGTGGGTCACGCCGTCACCCCCAGGCAGTCGCGCAGGCGGATCAGGCCGTCGCGCAGTCGGGTCTTCACGGTGCCGAGCGGCACGTCGAGCAGCTCGGCGACCTCCTTGTAGGTGTACCCGCCGTAGTAGGCGAGCTGCACGGACTCGCGCTGGATGTCGGTCAGCCCGGACAGGCAGCGCCGCACGGCCTGCTGCTCCAGCCGCACCTCGACCTCCTCGGCCACCTCGTCGTACTCGCGCACGTGCTCGCGCGCGCCCACCCGCTGGTCGCGGTCGCGCGAGGCCTGCGCCGAGCGCACCCGGTCGACCGCCCGCGCGTGGGCCATCGTCATGATCCAGGACGTCGCGCTGCCGCGGCCCGCGTCGAACCGGGTGGCGGTGCGCCAGACCTCGACCATGACCTCTTGCGCGACCTCCTCGGACTGCGCCGGGTCGCGCAGCACGCGCCGCACCAGCCCCAGCACCGAGCCGGCCGTGCGGCGGAACAGCTCCTCGAAGGCCGGCTCGTCACCGCGCGCGACGCGGCCGACCACGGCCTCGAGGGTCTCCGGCTGGTCGGTGTCCGGCACGACGTCGAGGTCGAGGTCGGTCACCGTGCTCAGCCGTCGCTCGTGCGAGCCCATCCGAGCTCCCTTCGCGCGCCGCAGTGCCACTGTCCACCCCGTCTTCGTCGTGCGAGCCCACCTGGATTGGTCGCCGCTGCGACCATGCTGCGCTCAGCGGGACGAGATCGCGAGCGCGACGGGCACCTTGCGCAGCGACGCCGCGACCGGGACGGCGACGTTGAACCGCGAGCGCTGGCCACGGATCATCGTCACGGACCCGCCGCCGTCCAGGAGCACCGCGGTGGTGGCGCCCAGCTGGCGCATGGCCGAGGCGACGGCGTAGGGCGCCATGCCCTTGGTGCTGCGGGCGGGGCCGAGGCCGAAGGACGTGGTCACGACGAAGATCCGCGACCGACGGGCGTTCCAGCCGATGGCGATCCGGCTGCGCTCTTCCAGGAACTGCGGCTCGCAGCGGACGACGCCGTCGCGCAGCACCTCCGAGCCCACGCCGGTGCTGCTCAGGATGCGCTCGTCGGCGTCGTCGAGGGCGCGCAGCACCAGGCGCGGCCGGGCGTGTAGCGAGCGGAGGTGCAGGTAGGTGTCGCGGCTGGTGACGACGAGCCGGTAGCTGCCGACGTGCAGGACGCGGGTGTGCGGCACCGGGCCGGTCCAGTGCGAGGAGTAGGCGTAGATGCCGTGCTCGACGCGGCGCGCGGCGGCGTTCACGCCGATCACCGGCCAGCTCTCGTCGCCCACGACGAGTCGCGAGCCGCTCGTGACGTGGTGCGCGAGCGAGGGCCGGCCGTGCGCGTCGAGGACGAGCGCGGCGTCCTGGCGGACGTTGGGGTCGAGGTGGCGCACGTAGCCCGAGAGGACGAGCGGGCCGCGGGGGATGTCGCGCAGGAAGTAGTCGCCGTTCACCGTGAGGGTCGGGCGCCAGGTGCTGCGGGCCAGGCCGAAGACGTCGGTGGCCGGGCCCTTGCCGCCTCCGATCGTCGACTGCGTCACCGGCTTCACGCGGGCCCTGGCGGGATCGATGCTGATGACCTTGGCGAACGATCCGGCCAGCGTGCCGCTGTACTCGGTGACGCCGCGAGAGGCCGCGCGGGCGGAGGTGCGCACCAGCCGGACGGCGGGGCAGCTGACGGCGTCGGAGCGCGCGGCGACGGCGGTGGCCGCGGCGCTCGAGGTCAGCGCGGACGCGGTGGCCGGCGGACCGGCGAGCACGGCGCCGCCGAGGCCGGCGGCGACGAGCAGGACGGCGCCGCGGCGCAGGGTGGCAGGCACGATCGAGACCCTCCGGGTGGGCGGGCGTCGAGGTGAGCCCGCCGGATGGACCCGGCTTCCCCCCGGGACGACCTGACTGCCATCGGCCGCCCGTCCGGAGGGCTTGAGGCCGGCCTGCAAGATCGTTTGGTCTCGGCCACAGGTCGTGCGCGGCCCCTGGTGTCACACGGTCGTGACGACGTCCTCGAGCTCCAGCCGCGGGCTGCGCGCGAACGAGGCGTCCGGGCCGGGGCGGCCGACGTTGACCACGGCCAGCACGCGCTGAGCGGTGCCGGCGAAGAACTCGCGCTCGAGCCCGGCGGCGTCGAAGCCGGTCATCGGGCCGGCGGCCAGGCCGGCCGCCCGCACGCCGAGGATGAAGTAGCCGACCTGCAGCGCGGCGTTGAACCGGCCGCTGCGCTCGCGCGCCGCGTCGTCCGCGAAGGCGTCGCGGGCCCCGGCGAAGTGCGGGAACGTGCGCGGCAGCAGGTCGTGGAAGTCGGTGTCGGCCGTCAGGACGGCGACGAGCGGGGCCGAGCCGGTCTTGGCCCGGTTGCCGGGCGCCATGTGGTCGAGCAGGCGGGCGCGGGCCTCGTCGCTGCGGACGAGCAGCACGCGCAGCGGCTGGCTGTTCATCGCGGTCGGGGCCCAGCGGACCAGGTCGTAGACGGCGGCGACCTGCTCGTCGGTGACCGGCTCGTCGGTGAAGGTGTTCGCCGTGCGGGCCTCGCGGAAGAGCAGGTCCTGGGCCTCGCGCGACAGCGCGAGGACGTCGCGCAGGTCGGAGCGGTCGGAGCGGTCGGTGTCAGGGGTGGTGGCGGTCATGGGTAGTTGAACGGGCAACTACCGGTGCTGCTTCCCGCGGCCGGTGAGGCGCGCGTCACACCGGCGCGACGGCCGCCGGGTCGACCGCGATCCAGACGGCGGACGCGCGGCCGAGCAGGCGCCCGTCGTCCAGCGCGTGCAACGCGGTCTCGGTCCAGGCCTTGCGGCCCTCCAGCCGCAGCACCCGGCCGACGACCACGTGCGGGCGGCCGACCTCGGGACGGCCGTCCAGCGCCGCGGTCATCGTGCCGAGCACCATCGGTCGTCCGGCCAGGTCGACCGACCAGCCGCCGGGGCAGTCCAGCGCGGCCCAGGTGACCTCGGCGCTCACGCGGCCGGCGTCGTCCGGGTCGGCGAGCGAGGCGTCGGGCGTCCAGGTGCACGCCGTCACGTCGTCCTGGCCGGGCAGGGGGCCGGGCCGCAGGGCCAGGCCGTCGGACGCCGGGCGGGCCGTGCCGCAGCTGAAGCAGGTCGGGAAGGGGTGGTCGGACCAGCCCCGGTACCCGGGCTCGGCGGCGACGGCGACGTCCCAGGTCACCAGCGCCGGTGCCGGGTCGGTGAACGGCGACGCGACCCGCACGGCCCGGGCGACCGGGCGGCCGGCGTCCAGCGCGAGCACCGAGCCGTCGTCCTCGGTCGTCACCTCGAGCGGGACGTCGAGCGGCGGGGGAGCGCTGAGCCGCACCTGGACCGCCTCGCCGGGGCCGGGACGCAGCCGGGCCGCGAGCGCCCCGCAGGTCCAGCCGCCGTTGCCGGAGCGGGGCGGGCCGTTGAACCGGGCCGGGACGACGAGGGGCGCGCTCACGCCGACAACCTAGCCACGGCCGGTCCTAGCCGCGGCGACGGATCTGCTCGTAGCGGCGCAGCGCCTCGCCGCGCTCCTCGCCGTGGTCGACGACCCGCTCGGGGTAGCCGTGGTCGTAGCCGTCGTCGGCCTCCCACGGCTCGTGCGCTGCGGCGCCCGCCAGGTGCGCGAGCTCGGGCACCCAGCGGCGCACGTACGCGCCGTCCGGGTCGAACTTCTTGCCCTGGGTGACGGGGTTGAAGACGCGGAAGTAGGGGGCGGCGTCGGTGCCGCTGCCGGCCACCCACTGCCAGCCGTGGTTGTTGCTGGCCAGGTCGCCGTCGCGCAGCCAGCGCAGGAAGTGCCGCGCGCCGTGCTGCCACTCGACGTGCAGGTCCTTGACCAGGAAGCTCGCGGTCACCATGCGCACCCGGTTGTGCATCCAGCCGGTGGCGAGCAGCTGGCGCATGCCGGCGTCGACGAACGGGTAGCCGGTGCGGCCCTCCTGCCAGGCGTGGAAGGCGTTGCTGGTGGGGCGGGCGTAGTCCATGCGCGCGTACTCGGGCCGCAGGTACTCGCGGGCGGTCTCCGGTCGGTGCCACAGGACGTCGGCGTAGAACTCGCGCCAGCACAGCTCGGTGCGGAAGGTGTCGGCGCCGCGGCCCCGTCGTCCGGCCAGGTCGGCCAGCAGCGTGCGGGGGTGCACCTCGCCGTACTTCAGGTGCGCCGACAGCCCGGACGTGGCGTCGAGGTCGGGCCGGTCGCGCCCCTCGGCGTAGCCGGCCAGGTCGTCGTCCACGAACGCGTGCCAGCGCTCGAGCGCCGCCTGCTCGCCGACGTCCGGCAGCTCGAGGTCGCCCAGCCCCGGCTCGGCGGGCAGGTCGACGCCCTCGACCGACCGCGCCCAGCGCAGCCCGGACGGCGGCGGGCCGGCCGGGGCGGGCCAGCCGTGGTCGCGCCAGGCCCGGCTGAACGGCGTGAACACCTGGTACGGCGTGCCGTCGTCCTTGGTGACGGTGCCCGGCCCCACGGCGTAGGGCGTG
Source organism: Angustibacter peucedani (assembly GCF_054779595.1). Lineage (NCBI taxonomy): Bacteria > Bacillati > Actinomycetota > Actinomycetes > Kineosporiales > Kineosporiaceae > Angustibacter > Angustibacter peucedani. Next base: position 24,599 of record NZ_BAAGXY010000018.1, on the reverse strand, counting down.
CCGGTGCGCACCAGGGGGACGTCGTGCTCGGCCAGCGCCTGCTCCACCGCGTCGTCGCGGCGACGGCCGTAGGGGCCGGCGTCGGCGGTGACGTGCACCGAGGCGGCGCCCAGCTCGCGGGCCACGCGGGGCAGGACGTCGACCGGGTCGCCCCGGCGCAGCACCAGCGCGCCGTCGGTGGCGGTGCGCAGCGCGGCGAGCGAGCGCACCAGCCAGGCCTGGCGCGGGGCGCCGGACGGCCCCCACAGCGCCGGGTCGACGACGAACAGCAGCAGCACCCGGCCGCCATCGGCCTGCTCGGCCGCGGCGTGCAGGGCGGGGTGGTCGTGCAGCCGCAGGTCGCGGCGCAGCCACAGCACGGTGTCGGGCACCCGCCCACGCTAGGGGCGGGGTCGACGTCCGGCCCGCCCGGCGGACGGCGGAGCGCGCCAGCCGGCCGGACCGGAATGTCTCGCCGACCGCGTACGCTCCACCTGGGCGACCAGCAGAGAGGGCCAGCGCGCGTGAGCGACCTGATCGACACCACCGAGATGTACCTGCGCACCATCTTCGAGCTCGAGGAGGAGGGCACCGTCCCCCTGCGCGCGCGCATCGCCGAGCGGCTCGGGCACAGCGGCCCGACCGTCTCGCAGACGGTGGCGCGCATGGAGCGGGCCGGTCTGCTGCACGTCAGCGGCGACCGCCACCTCGAGCTCAGCGTCGACGGCCGAGCCAAGGCCACCCGCGTGATGCGCAAGCACCGCCTGGCCGAGCGCCTGCTGGTCGACGTCGTCGGCCTGGAGTGGGAGTTCGTGCACGAGGAGGCCTGCCGCTGGGAGCACGTCATGAGCGAGCGGGTCGAGCGCAAGCTGCTGCAGATCCTCGACCACCCCACGCTGTCGCCCTACGGCAACCCGATCCCGGGGCTGGACGAGCTGGGCGAGGCCGGTCAGGGCGAGCTGTTCCTGCGCGAGGGGCTCAGCCAGCTCACCGAGCTCGCCTCGAGCACGGTCCAGCAGGTCGTCGTGCACCGGATCGGGGAGCCGGCCCAGGCCGACCCGACCGTGCTGCAGACCCTGCACTCGGCCGGGCTGCGGCCGGGCCAGAGCGTGCAGGTGCGCCTGGACGCCGGGCAGCTGCTCGTCGCCGGCGGCGACGGCGCCGAGGTCGAGGTGCAGAAGCAGATCGCCGAGCACGTCTTCGTCACCAGCGGGTGACCGCCCGGCCACGGTCGGCAGCCGCACCTGCGGCGGGGTGACCGCGGCACGCCGGGAAGGTGACAGCGCGGCGTCCTCTTGTGTAGTTTGGCCCGTGCCTCCCGTCCCTGTCGGGGGGCCCTCAGCGTGGACGCCGAGCTCTGCCACCACGTACCGAGGCCTCGTACGACACCGTCTGGCAGAGGCGGGGGACCCACTTCCGGACGAACGCAGCAGCCAGCCGCGACCGTCCTCGGGGTGAAGCCACCGAGCGGCACGACCTGCGGGTCGTGGCGCGACGTGGCCGGGTGATCACTCTCCACCCGAACCCGACAGCTCACCTCGAAGGCGTCAGAGAGGCACTTCCACGTGACGACCCGTAGCACCGGGCGCCATCGGGCGCCTGCGCGTTCTGCGTCCCCCGTCCTCGCCATCGCCCAGACGCCGTCCGGCGCCGTCGCCAAGACCGGCGCCGTCATCGCGGTCTCCAGCGGTCTGGTCGCCTCGCTCGGTCTGCAGGCCCACGCCGCGACCCCGGCGACGGTCGACACCGCGGCGAACACCGCCGAGGCCACGACCCAGCAGGCGTCCGGCGTCCCCGCCGCGCTCACCAGCGGCGTCGCCAAGGCCCCGGAGTTCGGCGAGATCGGCTTCACCGCCAAGGCCAAGCCGAAGCCGAAGCCCAAGCCGGTGGTGCAGATCCAGCGCGCCGTCCAGAAGGTCAGCCGCAGCACCGAGCGCCGCGAGATCCCCGCGCCGGTGCACATCAAGGCCGGCGACCCGGGCTCGGCCGAGTTCGGCGCGGCGGTCATGGCGATCGCCGCCCGCTACGCCGGCACCCCGTACCAGTACGGCGGCACCACGCCCAACGGCTTCGACTGCTCGGGCTACACCGGGTACGTCTTCAACCAGGTCGGCATCAGCCTGCCCCGCACCTCGAGCGCCCAGCGCGCGGCCACCACGCGCATCTCGCGCGCCGAGGCCGTCCCGGGCGACCTGGTCTTCTTCCCCGGCCACGTCGGCATCTACGCCGGCAACGGCATGATGTGGGACTCCCCGCGCACCGGCGAGTCGGTGAGCAAGCGGGCGGTCTACTCCAGCAGCGCCACGTACGGCCGCGTCGTCGGCTGACCAGCGCGCCCCGACGACCGGGCCCGGCACCCCCGTGGTGCCGGGCCCGTCGTCGTCCCGGCACTCGGACGTCGGCCGGGCGCGCAATGTGCGTGACCTGACGGCACGCCGCCGCTTACCCTTCGACTGGGCCGTCACCCCGGGCGGACCGCGGACGCCGCCGTGTCCCGCACGCCAGCTGGGCCCGCCGGCGAGGAGGGAGCGCGCGATGCGCACGCTCGTGCTCAACGCCGGCTACGAGCCGTTGTCGGTGGTGTCCTTCAAGCGGGCCGTCGTGCTCGTGCTGGCCGGCAAGGCGACCGTCCTGGCCGACACCGGCGAGCCGCTGCGCAGCGCCGGCCCCCTGCACCGCACCGGCCTGGCCTTCGGCACCCCGTCGGTGATCCTGCTGGTGCGCTACGTGCGGGCGCCCCGCCGTCGAGCCGTCGCGGTCAGCCGACGCGGCGTGCTGCGGCGCGACGGGCACCGCTGCGCCTACTGCCAGGGGTCGGCCGCGACGGTCGACCACGTGGTGCCGCGCTCGCGCGGGGGAGCGGACACCTGGGAGAACCTCGTGGCCTGCTGCCTGCGCTGCAACGGCGTCAAGGGCGACCGGACGCCGGACGAGATGGGCTGGCGGCTGCACGTGCGCCCGCACGCCCCGGCCGGACCGGTCTGGGTGCTGCGCGGCGCCGAGGCGGTCGACCCCACCTGGGAGGAGTTCCTCGGCCTGGCCGCCTGAGCCGGGAAGAGGGCGGCGCCGCCCGCGGTTGGCCCCCTCGTGAGCGAAGCGCTGAAGGTCGAGATCTGGTCCGACGTCGTGTGCCCCTGGTGCTACATCGGCAAGCGCCGGTTCGAGCAGGCGGTGGCGGCGACCGGCGTCCCGGTGGACGTCGTCTGGCGCTCGTTCCAGCTCGACCCGACCGCCCCGCGCCAGTCGGTCGAGGACACCGCCACCTACCTCGGGCGCAAGTACGGCGGCGGCCGCGACGCGGGGCTGGCGATGAACGCGCGGGTCAGCGAGGTCGCGGCGCAGGACGGGCTGGAGTACCACCTGGACGACGCGCAGCGGGCGAACACCGGTGACGCCCACCGGCTGCTGCACCTGGCGGCCGAGCACGGGCGCCAGGACGAGCTGAAGGAGCGGCTGCTGCGCGCCTACTTCACCGAGTCGCTGGCCGTGGGCGACCACGAGGTGCTGGCGGGGCTGGCCGACGAGGTGGGCCTGCCCCCTGAGCGGGTGCGGGAGGTGCTGGCCTCCGAGGAGTTCGCGCGCGACGTCGAGGCCGACCAGGCCGAGGCGGCGGCGTTGGGGGCGACGGGGGTGCCGTTCTTCGTGCTCGACCGTCGCTACGGCGTCAGCGGGGCGCAGCCGGCCGCGCTGTTCGAGCAGGCGCTGCGGCAGGCCTGGGGCGAGCGGACGCCGGCGCTGGTCGGCGTGCGCGGCGCCGAGGACGCCGAGGCGTGCGGCCCCGAGGGCTGCTGACGCCGCCGCGCGTCACCCGACGTCCTTGACCGCCTCGAGGTAGCGCGCGACCGTCTCGAGCTGGTCGACCGTGAACTCGCGGTGCACCTGCTCGAGCTGGTCGAGGATGCGCTCGTACGCCTCGCCCACCTCGACGACCGTGACCGGCAGCGCGGTGACGAGCACCTTGCGACGGTCGTCGGGCGCGGCGTCGCGCTGCACCAGGCCCTTGGCCTCCAACCGGTCGAGCACGCGGGTGGTAGTGCTGGAGGGCAGCCCGGTGGCCGCGCTCACCTGGCCAGGGGTCATCGCGCCCTCGTGCCGGCCGATCACGCCGTAGGTCTGCCAGTCGACGACGTTCAACCCCACGTGCCGGGCGATCCGCTCGTTCGTGAGCACGCTCGAGGCGATCACCTCCTGCATGACCTGGGTGATGCGCTCGGTCACCTGCGCGCGGGTGGACACGGCGACGTCCCTCCTCTACTCTCTCCGAATCGGAGAGATCCCGAATCAGAGATATCTCGTCGTGGGAACTCTCCGTCCCATCGAGACTAGTGGACGGAGCGGGTCGTGGTGCGATCTCGTGGGCTGGCGACCGGGGTGCTGGTCGTGGCCTCCTTCATGGACCTGATGGACGCGACGATCGTGAACGTCGCCCTGCCGTCGATCCGGGACGGGCTGCACGCCAGCGCGTCCCAGCTGGAGTGGGTGGTGGGCGCGTACCTGCTCGCCTTCGCGGTGCTGCTCATCACCGGTGGCCGGCTCGGCGACGTCGTCGGGCGGCAGCGGGTGTTCGTGGTGGGCGTGCTGGGGTTCACGGCGGGCTCGGCCCTCGCCGCCGCGGCGCAGGGCGGTGGCACGCTCGTCGCGGCCAGGGTGCTGCAGGGCCTGTTCGCGGCGCTGATGGTGCCGCAGGCGCTGTCGACCGTGCAGGCCCTGTACGCGCCGCGCGAGCGGGCACCGATCTACGGCGTGCTCGGCGCGGTGTCGGGCCTGGCCGCCGTGGCTGGCCCGCTGCTCGGCGGGTGGCTGGTGACCAGCGACGCCCTCGGACTGGGCTGGCGCAGCGTGTTCCTGATCAACCTGCCGGTGGGGGTCGTGCTCGCCGTGGCCGCGTTGCGCTGGGTGCCCGACACCCGCTCGGAGCACGCCCCGGCCCTCGACCTGCTCGGCGTCGGCCTCGGCAGCGCCGGCCTGCTGGGGGTGGTCTACCCGCTCGTCGAGGGTCGCCAGCTCGGCTGGCCGGTGTGGCTGTGGGGGGTGCTGGCGGCCGGGCTCGCCGTGCTGGCCGGCTTCGTGGTGCAGCAGCGGGCGCGCGACCGGCGCGACGCCTCGGCCCTGCTGCCGCCGCAGCTCTTCGCGAACCGCGGCTTCTCGGCCGGGCTGGTCACGCAGGCGACGTTCCAGGGCGCGATGGGTGCGCTGGTGCTGGTGCTCGCGCTCTACCTGCAGACCGGGCTCGGCTTCACCGCGATGGCGGCCGGGCTGACCTTGCTGCCGTTCAGCCTGGGCGCGTTCGTCGGCACCGCGGTGGCGGTGCCCCTGGGCACCCGCGTGGGCAAGGCGGTCATGGTGGCCGGCGGCCTGCTGCAGGCCGGGGGCGTGCTGTGGGCGCTCGCGGTGGTGCGCGACCGCCTCGACGACCTCGGCGGCTGGCAGCTCGCGCCGCCGCTCGCGGTGATGGGCGTGGGGCTGGGCCTGCTCGTCGTGCCGCTCGTCGACGTCGCGCTGGCCACCGTGCCCACGGCGGACGCCGGTGCCGCCTCGGGCGTGTACGGCACCTTCCAGCAGGTCGGGGCGGCGCTGGGCGTCGCGGTCTCGGGCGTGGTGTTCTTCCACGTCGTGGGGGCGGATTTCTCCGCGGCGTCGCTGCGGGCGGGCCTGCTGGCCGCGGGCTGGGTCTCGGTCGTGGGGTACACCCTGTCGGCCGCCGCCAGCCTGCTGCTGCCGGCGCGCGCCGACGTGCTCGCCCACGTCGAGGAGCAGGAGGCGCTGCTGCGGGTGCCCGCCTGACGCCCGGTCACTGCCGCACCCACACCGCGCAGGCCCGCCCCTCGGCGGCGCCCGCGCAGGGCGGGGTCGTGGCGGGCCAGTCCAGCGCCCCGAGCTCGGCCGACCAGACCAGCAGGTCGTCTCGCAGCGTCCAGACCGTCAGCAGCAGCGAGCAGTCGCACACCGGGCCGTCGTCGGCCGTGCCCGGCTGGTCGCCGGCGACGTCCGGGCGGCTGCGGCGGTGCTGCTCGAGCCAGCCCACCGAGAAGCGCGGGGTGCCGTTGCAGCCGAAGTCGTCGACCAGCCGGCAGGTGTGGCAGAGCACGCACTCGCCCGGCCGGGCGGCGAGCATGCGACGGGCGAGGTCGGCGGTGAGCGACTCGGCGGTGCGGACCAGGACGTCGGGCAACGGGGCTCCTCCGGGGGCGGCGACAGAGCTCTGTTGTACCGGCGGCCACCGACAGCCCGACAGGTGGCCATCAGAAGTCGTTGTGGCCCTAAGGTGACCCGACGTGCTCGGCCACCCAGTCGCGCAGCGGGCGGACGTCGCGCCAGGCGTCGCGCACGACGTCCAGCGCCTGCGGCGTGGCCAGCCAGGCCGGCGTCCCGCACCGGCGCAGCACCATCAGCGAGCGGTTGCGCATCAGCTCCAGGCGCGGGTGGTCGGCGGCCACCCCGCGCGGCCGGGTCTTCAGCTGCTCGCCCTCGACCTCGAAGTCCTGGCGGCGCAGCGTCGCGACGACGGCGGCCAGCCGCTCGCCCGAGGCGTCGTCGTCCACCGCGGCGCGGTAGCGCGCCACCTGGTCGGCGGAGTGCGCGCGGAACCCGCCGCCCACCAGCAGCCCGTCGGAGTCCAGCTGCAGGTAGTACCCGACGCCCTGGCCGTCGCCGACGAGCGCGCCCTGGTGCGTCTTGTACGGCGTCTTGTCGTGCGAGAAGCGCGTGTCGCGGTACGGACGGAAGAGCTTGGCCGGTCCGAACTCCGGCTCGAGCGCCGCGGTGAGCGCGAGCAGCGGCCCGCGCACCTCGGCCTCGTACTCGCTCTTGTGCTCGTCCCACCAGGCCTTGGTGCAGGTCGCCTCGAGCTCGGCGTAGAAGGCGGTGGCGCGGGGCGAGAAGCCGGTGAAGTCGCGCGGCACGGACGTCGTCACGGCCCGACCCTGGCAGGCCGGCCGGGCCGCGACAAGCGCCGGTCGTCGAGGCTCAGTCGTCGAAGAGCTCGGACAGGAAGGACTTCTTCTTGCGGTAGGGCTTGCCGTGCTGCTGGGGGTACCCCTGCTGGTAGCTCTGCTGGTAGCCCTGCGGGTGGCCCTGCGGGTGGCTCTGCTGCTGCACCGGCGGGCCCTGGTGCCAGCCGTTCTCGGCGGCGGCGAGCTGCTCGAGCTCGCCGCGGTCCAGGAACAGGCCGCCGCAGCCGCTGCACTGGTCGACGAGCACGCGGTGCCGCTCGTAGCTGCGCATCTCGCTCTGGCACTTGGGGCAGGTCAGGGTGCTCATGCCCGGCCCAACGGCCGACGTCCGGCCGAGGTTCCGAGGGCACGAGTTGGGCCGGACGGGCCGGGGCGGGTACCCTGGACATCGGCTGCAGTTGCAGTTCCTCGCTCGTTTGACTCAGACGCCCGCAGGATCTCTTCCGCGGGCGTCTTCTCGTTGCAAGGCACGCCTTCTTCGTGGACGTCGATCACGCGGCAGCCCGGACCCGCGACGTGCGGGTCCGTACCGCACCACCAGGAGGTATGTCATGACCCAGGGTTCCGTGAAGTGGTTCAACGCCGAGAAGGGCTTCGGCTTCATCGCCCAGGACGGCGGCGGCGCCGACGTCTTCGTGCACTACTCGGCCATCGCCAGCGACGGCTACCGCTCGCTGGACGAGAACCAGCGCGTCGAGTTCGAGGTCACCCAGGGCCCCAAGGGCCCGCAGGCCGAGAACGTCCGCGCGATCTGACACCCGTCCGGTCGACGACCGGACACCCAGGAGGCCCCGCCGGCGACGGCGGGGCCTTCCTGCTGCCCAGCCTTGGTCGAGCTCAGCCGACGTCGAACAGCGGGTCGCCCGCGACGACCGCGGTGCCCTCGACCGGCGCCGGCACCGAGCCGGCCGGCTGGTCCAGCGCGACGACGAGCACCACCGGCGACAGGTCCGGGCCCGAGATCGTCGAGGGGTCCCAGCGCACCACGGGCGTGCCCGCCTCGAGCGCCGCGCCCTCCTGGGCCAGCACCTCGAAGCCGCGGCCCTCGAGCCGCACCGTGTTGATGCCGAGGTGCACCAGCACCCCGAGGCCGTCCGCGCCCTGCACGACGAACGCGTGCGGGTGCACCTTGACCGCCGTCCCGGCGATCGGGGAGACCACGGCCACCTCGCCCGGGTCGGGGTCCAGGCCCACGCCGGGCCCGACCATCTCGGCGGCGAACACGGGGTCGGGCACCTGCGCCAGCGGCAGCAGCCGCCCGGGGCAGGGGGCCACGACCGTCGTCACATCAGGTCCTCGATGTCGTCGGCGATGTTGTCGGCCTGCGGGCCGACGACGACCTGCACCACCGTCCCGCTGACGACGACGCCGTAGGCGCCGGCGCCCTTCAGCGCGGCCTCGTCGACCTTGGAGGCGTCCTTCACCTCCGTGCGCAGGCGCGTGATGCAGGGCTCGATCTCGACGACGTTCTCGGCGCCGCCGAGCCCGGCCAGGATCTGCTCGGCCTTGCTCATGTGCTCCTCCACGACTCTTGACAACCGGGCGGACCAACGGCACGCTCGCCCACTGGTACGGACCAGAACGTACCAGTGGTCCTCCCCGAGGTCGAGAGGTCGCGATGCCCAGGAGCCGCCCGGTGCGCCGCATCAGCGACGGCCCGCGCCCCAAGCACGCGCAGCTGCGCGACGTCCTGGCCGACCTCGCGGTGCACGACCTCGGACCCGAGGCCGCGATCCCGTCCGAGCGCGAGCTCATGCAGACCTACGGCGTCTCCCGCGCGACGGTGCGGACGGCGATCGACGGCCTCGTCGTCGACGGCCTGCTGCACCGCATCCACGGCAAGGGGACGTTCGTCGCGACACCGCGCCTGGAGAGCCGCCTGCACCTCGCGTCGTTCAGCCAGGACATGCGCCGGCGCGGCCTGCAGCCCTCGACCGTGCTGCTGCAGGTGGGGCGCGAGGAGCCGCCGCCGGACGTCGCGGGCTCGCTGCGCCTCGGGCCCTCGCAGGCCGCTTGGCGGGTCGACCGCGTGCGGCTGGCCGACGGCGCTCCGATCGCCCTCGAGCACGGCTGGTACCCGAGCGAGCTGCTGCCGGACCTCGACCGGCAGGACCTCGGCGGCTCGCTCTACGAGCTGTTCGCCACGCGCTACGGCCTGACCATCGACGGCGCCGAGCAGACGCTGTGGGGCGAGACGGCGGACGCCGCCACCGCCCGCCGGCTGGACGCGCCCGTCACCACGCCCCTCCTCGTCTTCCGCCGGGTCTCGTGCGCCGCGGGCGTCCCGGTCGAGCACGTCGTGTCGCGGTACCGCGGTGACCGCTACCAGATCCACATGTCGCTCGGCGGCGACCAGACCGGTCCGAGCAGCAACCACCTGGAAGGAACTGCACTGTGAGCACAGCTGAAGCGTCCACGGGCGCGACCGCAGGGCGCAGGATCAACCTCGCCCCGCTGCAGAAGTTCGGCCGCAGCCTCATGCTGCCGATCGCCTCGCTGCCGGCCGCGGCCCTGCTGCTGCGGCTCGGCCAGCCCGACCTGCTCGGCGCGGACGGCCTCGGGTGGGAGAAGGTCGCGGCCGTCCTGGGCGCCGCGGGCAACGGGCTGTTCGCCAACCTGCCGCTGCTGTTCGCGGTCGGCGTCGCGATCGGCATGGCCCGCAAGGCCGACGGCTCCACGGCGCTCGCCGCCGTCGTCGGGTACCTGGTCTTCACCTCGGTCGGCGACGCGATCTCGCCGTTCGTCCTCGGCCTGCCCGAGGGTGACGCCGCGCAGGAGCTGATCAACTACGGGGTCCTCGGCGGCATCGTCATGGGCCTGGTCTCGGCCTTCCTGTGGCAGCGCTACCACCGGATCAGCCTGCCGCCGTACCTCGCCTTCTTCGGCGGACGACGGTTCGTGCCGATCATCACGGCGCTCGCGGCCATCGTCATCTCGGTGCTGCTCGGCCTGGTCTACCCGGCGTTCAACTCGGGCATCACCTCGCTCGGCGAGTGGGTCACCAACAACGACGTCATCGGCGGGTTCGTCTACGGCACGCTCAACCGGCTGCTGATCCCGCTGGGCCTGCACCACATCATCAACAACCCGCCGTGGTTCGTGTTCGGCTCGTACACGCCCGCGGGCGGCGGCGCGGTCGTGCACGGCGACATCGCGCGGTTCCTGTCGGGCGACCCGACGGCCGGTGCGTTCATGACCGGCTTCTTCCCGATCATGATGTTCGCCCTTCCGGCCGCGGCGCTGGCGATCTGGCGCGAGGCGCGCCCGGCGCAGCAGAAGGTCGTCGGCGGCATCATGCTCTCCGCCGCGCTGACCGCCTTCCTCACCGGCGTGACCGAGCCGCTCGAGTTCGCGTTCATGTTCGTGGCGTGGCCGCTGTACGTCATCCACGCGCTCCTCACGGGCACCTCGCTGGCGCTGGTCAACGCGCTCGGCATCAAGGACGGCTTCGGCTTCTCGGCCGGTCTGTTCGACTACGTGCTGAACTTCAACATCGCGACGAAGCCGTTGTGGCTCATCGTGATCGGGCTCGGCTACGCCGTCGTGTACTACTTCCTCTTCCGGTTCGTGATCCGGCGCTGGAACCTGCGCACCCCGGGCCGCGAGGACGAGGAGGCCGAGTCGCTCGTCGGCCCCGACACGAGTGCCTGATGTGCTCCTGACGGCTCCACGGGTGGTCACCCCGGCGCGCGTGCTCGCGCCGGGGTGGCTGCACGTCCAGGGGGAGACGGTCGTGGACGTCGGCGAGGGCATGCCGCCGTTCCCCGCGGACGTCGACCTGCCGGGGACCACGCTGGTGCCCGGCTTCGTCGACGTCCACGTGCACGGCGGTGGCGGTGCGTCCTTCGACACCGGCTCCGCCGAGGCCGCGGCCACGGTGGTCGAGACGCACCGCCGGCACGGCACCACCACGATGGTCGCCAGCCTGGTGGGCGACCGCGTCTCCGCTCTCGTGCAACGGGTCTCGGCGCTGGCCGACGTCGTGGACGACGGCGTGCTGGCGGGCGTTCACCTGGAGGGGCCGTGGCTCAGCCCGGCGCACGCGGGGGCGCACGACGCAGCGCTGCTGTGCGAGCCGACGTCCGCGGACGTCGACGCGCTGGTGCGGGCGGCGCGCGGGCAGCTGCGCATGGTGACGCTCGCGCCCGAGCTGCCCGGCGGGCTCGACGCGGTGCGGCAGCTGGCCGCCGCGGGGGTGGTGCCGGCGATCGGCCACACCGACGCGACGTACGAGGTGGCGCGCGCGGCGCTGGACGCCGGCGCCCGCGTCGGCACCCATCTCTTCAACGCGATGCGGCGCCCGCACCACCGCGAGCCCGGGCCGGTGGCCGCGCTGCTGGAGCGCCCGGACGCCTACGTCGAGCTCGTCGCCGACGGGGTGCACGTGCACCCGGCGGTGCTCCGGCTCGTGCTGGCCGCGAAGGTCAGCCGGACGGCGCTGGTGTCCGACGCCATGGCCGCGGCGGCCGCGGCGGACGGCGAGTACCGGCTCGGGCGGATGACCGTCGAGGTGCGCGACGGGGTCGCCCGGCTGGCCGGGGGCGGCGCCATCGCGGGCTCGACGCTGACCGTCGGCGCCGCGCTGAAGGTGGCGGTGCAGGTGGCGGGCGTGCCGCTGGCGGACGCGGTGCGCGCCGCGTCGACCACCCCCGCGGCGATGCTCGGCCTCCACGGCGTCGGGACGCTCGAGACCGGCGCCCGGGCCGACGTGGTGGTGCTGGACGACGAGCTGGCGGTGCAGCGGGTGCTGCACCGCGGCCGCTGGGTGGCCTAGAAGACTACTGCCGCAGCAGGTCCAGCACGGCGGTGCGCGCGTCGGCCGCCGACCGTGCGGCGCGCGCCAGATCGGCCGCCTGCTCGCACCGCGCCAGGTCGACCTGCGCCAGCTGGTCGCGCACGCCGCGCAGCGCCGGCGCGGCCATCGAGAGCGTCGAGACGCCCAGACCGACCAGGACCACCGCGAGCTGCGGGTCGGACGCGGCCTCGCCGCACACGCCCACCGGCTTGTCGGCGGCCCTGCCCGCGGCCGCCACCGCGGCGACCAGGTCGAGCAGGGCGGGCTGCCACGGGTCGAGCAGGTCGCCGACGCCGGCGAGCAGCCGATCGGCGGCGAACGTGTACTGCGACAGGTCGTTCGTCCCGATGCTGGCGAAGTCGACCTCCGCCAGCAGGTGGGTGGCGCGCAGCGCCGCGGCCGGCACCTCGACCATCACGCCGACGTCCGCGAGCCCGGCGGCGCGGGCGGTCGCCACGAAGTCCCGGGCCTCGTCGGGCGTCGACACCATGGGCGCCATGACCTTCAGCCGCGCGCCGGTGCTGCGCCGGGCGCGCGCCAGCGCCTCCAGCTGCTCGGCGAGGTGCGTGGGCTCGACCCGCGCGACGCGCAGGCCGCGGATGCCGAGCGCGGGGTTCTCCTCGGGCTCGAGCGGCAGGTACGCGATCGGCTTGTCCGACCCGGCGTCGAGGGTGCGCACGGTGACCGGCTTGCCGTCGAAGTGCTGCAGCACGCGCTCGTAGATGGCGGTCTGCTCGTCGACGTCCGGGCGCTCGGTGCGGTCGAGGAAGAGAAACTCGGTGCGGAACAGGCCCACCCCCTCGTTCTCGACGCCCGCGGCGCGCTCGGCGTCGGCGAGGGTGCCGACGTTGGCGAGCAGGGCGACGGCGTGGCCGTCCCGGGTGCGGCCCGTACCGGTGGACGCCGGGCCAGAGGCGTTGCGCTGCAACTGCTCGACGGCCGCGCGGCGGTCGTCGTCGACGTCCAGCTCGACGACCCCGCTGGTGCCGTCGAGGACGACGACCGTGCCGTCAGCGATGCCCGTGGCGCCCGCGCAGCCGACCACGGCGGGCAGGCCCAACGACCGCGCCAGGATCGCGGTGTGGCTGGTCGGGCCGCCCTCGTCCGTGACGATCCCGACGACGTCCGAGCCGTCGAGGGTGGCGGTGTCGGCCGGCGCGAGGTCGCGCGCGGCCAGCACGAACGGGTGGCCCGGCGTCGGGACGACCGGCGCCTGCTCGCCGCGCAGGTGCGCCGTGGCCCGGTCGCGGACGTCGCGCAGGTCGGTCGTGCGCTCGGCGAGGTAGCCGCCCAGGGACTCCAGCTGGCTGCAGTAGTCCTCGACGGCAGCGCTCAGGGCGGCCTCGGCGTCCAGGCCCTGGTCGAGGTGGCCGGCGACCGCCGTCTCGAGCGAGGGGTCGCGCGCCAGCTGGGCCGTCATCTGCAGCACCTCGGCCGCGGCCGTCGGCGCCGTGGCGAGCCGCTGCTCCATGTCGCGCGCCACGGCGTCCAGGGCCTCGACGACCCGTCCTCGGCGCTGCTCCGGCGTGCCGTCGTCCGGCGGTGGGGTCGACCGCGCGCCGGACGACGCGGGCACGACGAGCTGCAGCACCGGCGCGCAGACCAGCCCGGCGCTGACCCCGCGGCCCTGCAGCGACGAGGCCACGTCAGCCGGCGTCCAGGTCGGACTCCAGCAACGTCGCGAGCTGGTCGAGGGCCGCGTCGGCGCCGTCGCCCTCGGCCGCCAGCACGACCTCGGTGCCGTGCTCGGCGCCCAGCGTCATCACCGACAGCAGGCTGCCGGCCGGCAGCGGGCCCTTGTCGGCCGTGGCGATCGTGACCGCCACGCCGGTCTCGGCCGCGGCGCGCGCGAAGGTGGCGGCCGGACGGGCGTGCAGTCCGACGCTCGACCCGATGGTGACCCGGCGCTCGGGCATGGTGGCGCTCCTGACAGCTCTCGGTGAAGTGGTCATGACCAGTTGCGTCAGCATTCCGCGCGACGGCGAGGCGTGTCAAGGCGGAGGGCGCGCGTCGACGTCCGGTGGTCACGACCACTGTGCGACGATGGCGCCGTGGGCCGGGACACGCTGCGCGCAGGCGCCGTCGCGAAGCACGAGCAGCTGCGCGCGCGGCTGGCCGCCATGTGCCGCGACGAGCTCGCGGCGGGAGAAGCCCTGCCGTCCGAGCGCCAGCTGTGCGAGCTGTACGGCGTGAGCCGGACGACGGTGCGCGACGCGGTCGGCCAGCTGGTGCGCGAGGGCATGCTGGTGCGGATCCACGGCAAGGGCACCTTCGTCGCCGAGCCGCACGCGCGCTCGCAGCTGCACCTCGCGTCGTTCCACGAGGACATGCGCCGGCTCGGGCTGACGCCCACCACCGTCGTCCTGCTGACCGAGATCGCCGTCCCGCCGCCCAAGACGGTGGTGAGCCTGGGGCTGCGCTCGCGCGACCAGGCGCTGCACCTGCGCCGGCTGCGGCTGGCCGGCGGGGCGCCGATGTCGGTCGACGACGCCTGGTACCACCTGGGCCGGCTGCCCGGGCTCGACCAGGTCGACCTGCAGGGCTCGATCTACCAGGCGCTGGACGAGGTCTACGGACTGCCGGTCGACCGCGCCGAGCAGACCGTGCACGCCGCCGAGGCGGACGACGTCGTGTCGACGGTGCTCGGCGTCCGGCCGGGGTCGCCGGTGCTGAAGTTCGCCCGCGTGGCCTACCACCAGGACCAGCCGCTCGAGCACGCCGCGTCGTGGTACCGCTCGGATCGCTACGAGCTGCAGATGACGTTGACGCAGTAACGGTGTGGCGCGTCGCGTGCCCCCGACAGGAATCGAACCTGCGACACAGGGTTTAGGAAACCCTTGCTCTATCCCCTGAGCTACGGGGGCGACCGCACCATCCTGCCACCTGCGTCGCTCGCGCCCGACCTGACGGCGCGGGCGCTGGGCAGGCCGTAGGCTCCGGGCACGCCGAGCGAGGAGGGGTCGTGGACGCCGACCAGTTCTGGGCCGTGGTCGACCAGACGCGCGGGGACGACGGCGACGTCGAGGCGCACGCCGACCGCCTGCTGGCGCGCCTGCAGCGCCTCCCGCTCGACGAGGTCGCCGACTTCGTGCGGCTCTACCAGCAGCATGCGCAGTCGCTCTTCACGTGGGACCTCTGGGGCGCGGGCTACGTCGTCGAGGGCGGGCTCAGCGACGACGGCTTCACCGACTTCCGGGCGTGGGTCGTGTCGCAGGGCCGTGCAGCCTACGACGCGGTGCGCGCCGACCCCGAGGCCCTGGTCGACCTGGTGCCGGACGACGGCGTCGGCGATCCCGAGGCGTTCGGCTACGTCGGGGCGGCGGCGCTGGAAGCGTTGGGCGGCAGCATGTCTCGGGTCACCGGGCTGCAGCCGTTGCCCTCCGAGCCGGCGGGCGAGCCGTTCGCCGAGGACGCCGAGTGGCTGGCCACCCGCTACCCCCGGCTGACGGAGCGGTTCGGCTGACGTAGCGTCGCGGCCATGAGCGACCCGGGACTGCTCGCCGCCGACTTCCCGACGTTTCCCGACGACTTCGTCTGGGGCGCCGCGACCGCGTCGTACCAGGTCGAGGGCGCGGTCGACGAGGGCGGCCGCGGCCGGTCGGTCTGGGACACCTTCTGCGCCGAGCCCGGCCGTGTGCGCGACGGCTCGAGCGGCGCGGTCGCCTGCGACCAGTACCACCGCTACGCCGAGGACGTCGCGCTGCTGCGCGACCTCGGTGCGGGGGCGTACCGGTTCTCGGTCGCGTGGCCGCGCGTGCAGCCGGACGGCTCCGGCCCGGCGAACGCCGAGGGCCTGGGCTACTACGACCGGCTGGTCGACGAGCTGCTGGCCGCCGGCGTGGCGTCGTTCGCCACGCTCTTCCACTGGGACCTGCCGCAGGCCCTCGAGGACCGCGGCGGCTGGCTCGAGCGCGACACGGCGGAACGCTTCGGCGACTACGCCTCCCTCTGCGCCGACCGGCTCGGCGACCGCGTCGCGATGTGGGCGCCGGTCAACGAGCCCAACGTGGTGATGACGCTCGGCTACGCCGTCGGCGCGCACGCCCCGGGCCGCACCCTCGGCTTCGAGGTGCTGCCGGTGGCCCACCACCTGCTGCTGGCCCACGGGCTGGGCGTGCAGGCCCTGCGCGCGGGCGGCGCCCGGTCGGTCGGCACCGCCACCAACCACACGCCGGTGCACGCCGCCACCGACGACCAGGCCGACGTCGACGCGGCCGGGCTCTACGACCTGCTGTGGAACCGGCTGTTCGCGGAGCCGGTGCTGCTGGGGGAGTACCCCGAGGGCATGGCCGACGCGATGCCCGGACCGGTGGCCGACGACGTGCGGCTGGTCGGCGCGCCGCTCGATTTCTACGGCGTGAACTACTACAACCCGACTCGCATCGCGGCCTCGGGATCCGTTGCGCTGCAGGGAGTGGACGTCGACCCGGCCTTCGCGGGCATGCCGTTCGCCATGGCGCCGGTGCCGGCCGACGAGGTGACTGGCTTCGGCTGGCCCGTCGTCCCGGACGGCCTGCACGAGCAGCTCGTCGGTCTGCGCGACCGGTACGGCGACCGGCTGCCGCAGGTCTTCGTCACCGAGAACGGCTGCAGCTTCCCCGACGTCCCGGACGCGGACGGCCAGGTCGACGACGTCCGGCGGATCGCCTTCTACGACGGGCACCTGCGGGCGGTGCGCCGCGCGATGGACGACGGCGTGGACGTCGGCGGGTACTTCGCCTGGTCGCTGCTCGACAACTTCGAGTGAGCCGAGGGGTACACCCAGCGTTTCGGTCTGGTGCACGTGGACTTCGAGTCCCAGCGCCGGACGCCGAAGAGCTCGTTCCGCTGGTACGCCGAGCTGGCGCAGCGCAACCGTTCCTGAGGAGGGCACCACCGTGGACGACACGATCACCGCCGGCACGACCACCACCACCGGCGCGGGCGGCGACGAGCTCGAGGCCTACCTGGCCCGGCCGCAGCGGCCCGGACCGCGCGGCGGCGTCGTGGTGATCCACCACATGCCCGGCTACGACGCGTCGACGAAGGAGATGGTGCGCCGCTTCGCGGTGATGGGCTACGACGCGATCTGCCCGAACCTCTACTCCCGCGAGGCTCCTGGCGCCGACCCGGACGACGCGGCGGCCGCGGTGCGGGCCCGCGGCGGCGTGCCCGACGACCGCCTGGTCGGCGACGTCGAGGGCGCGGCGGCGCACCTGCGGTCGCTGGACTCGTCGAACGGCAAGGTCGCCGTGATCGGCCACTGCTCGGGCGGCCGCCAGGCCTTCCTCGCCGCCACCAGCCTCGAGCTCGACGCGGCCGTCGACTGCTACGGCGCGTTCGTCGTCGGCGAGCCGCCCGAGGGCCACCCGCTGCAGGTGCGGCCGCTGGTCGACCGCACGCCGCAGCTGTCCTGCCCGCTGCTCGGGCTGTTCGGCGACGAGGACAAGTACCCCTCGCCCGAGCACGTCGACGAGCTGGAGAAGGCGTTGCAGGACAACGGGAAGCCGTACGATTTCCACCGTTTCACCGAGGCCGGTCACGGCTTCTTCGCGGTCGACCGCCCGGGCTACCGATCGGCGGCGGCCACCGAGGGCTGGGCGCTCATCAATGACTTCTTCGCCCGCACGCTGGCCTGAGGAGGACCGCATGTGCACCTACGACACGCACGCCGTCGCGCTCGAGGGCAGCGGCAAGGGGGCGCAGGGCTGGTTCACGGTCAGCACCGCGTCGGTCTACTTCGACCACCCGGTGCACGCCCAGGCCGAGCACACCCTGAACCTCGACTTCCTGGCGCCCGACCGCGGACCGTCGGCGCGCGTGGCGGTCGAGCTCACGGCGTCGTCCGCTCGCGCCCTGGCCGCCGCCATCACCGAGGCCCTCGCCGCCGTCCCGGCCGACCTCACCACCTGACCGGCGGGACCAGCGGGAGGTCAGCTGAAGGGCGGGCGGTCGTCGAGGGCGGACGACGCGCGGCCGGCCGCGCGCCACAGGCGGGCCACCACGTCGGTGTCCTCGGGCTGCACGAGGTTGCCCATCAACCGCAGCGCCAACGTCATCAGCGCTCGCGAGCGCATGCCGACCGGTCCGGCCAGCGGCAGCAGGCCCGGCACCGTCAGCAGGCCGGCCAGCCGCCGCGCGATCGAGAACGCCTCGCCGTAGTGGCGCCGCAGCTCGGCCGGCCACGCGGCGGCCAGGTCGCCACCCTCGACCAGCAGCTCGGCCAGCAGCCGCCCGGTCTCGAGCCCGTAGTCGATGCCCTCGCCGTTGAGCGGGTTGACGCACCCGGCCGCGTCGCCGACGAAGCCCCAGTTCGGCCCGGCCACGCCCGACACCGCACCGCCCATGGGCAGCAGCGCCGACCACGGGGCGCGCACCTCGCCGTCGAGCTGCCAGTCGTCGCGCCGCGCGTTCGTGTAGACGTCGAGCAGCCCGCGCAGGGCGACGTCGGCCGGACGCCGGGCGGTGGCCAGCGTGCCGACGCCGACGTTGACCTCGCCGTCGCCGAGCGGGAACACCCAGCCGTAGCCCGACAGGATCTCGTCGTCCGCGCCGCGCAGCTCCAGGTGCGAGCTGATCCACGGGTCGTCGGCGCGACCGGACTTCACGTAGCCGCGGATCGCCACGCCGTACGCGGTGGTGCGGTGCCACTCGCGCCCCAGGACGCGGCCCAGCTGCGAGCGCGCGCCGTCGGCGACGACGAGCCGCCGGCAGCCGACCTCGAACGTCGACGAGCCGCGCCGGAAGACCGCGCCGGCCACGCGGTCGCCGTCACGGACGACGTCGACGGCCCGGGCGTCGTCCAGACCGGTGGCCCCGCTGTCGAGCGCGACGGCCCGGATGGTGTGGTCGAGCTCGGTGCGCGGCACGGCGCTGCCGTACGCCGGCAGGCTGCCACCGGGCCAGGGCAGGTAGAGCTCCTGGCCGAAGCCGTGCGCCCGCAGGCCCCAGTTCACGGTGCGGCCGCCGAGCCAGCCGCCCAGCCCGAGCCGGCGCAGCTCGGCGATCGCGCGGGGCGTCAGGCCGTCGCCGCACGCCTTGTCGCGGGGGAAGGTGGACTTGTCGGCGAGCACGACGTCCAGCCCGGCCCGCGCGGACCACGCGGCCGCGGCCGCCCCGGCGGGGCCGGCGCCCACGACGAGCACGTCCGTGGACGTCGGCGGGGTGCGCTCGGCGGGGACGGTGCTCACGGCTCGATTGTCCCTGGTCGCCGGGAGTGCTCTGCACCGAGGCCCCGGACCGCTGATGGACGCGCTCTCACGACGGATTCCGTCGTCCGAACCGGGCGCAACGGCACGAATCCGCACGCCCCGGCGCCAGCACCGGACCAGTTCCTGACTTGTGCTTGACGATGCAACCGGTCCTGGCGCATCCTGGGCGGGACGGTGTGCACCGCTTGCCCCCCCTGCGCGGTGCACACCGTCAGCCATGTCCGGGCTCGTCCTGGTTCGTCAGGGCCCCGACACCAGCGCCGACACCCAGCAGCGGTGTCCGGGCCGCGCCGCCCGGACGGCTAGCGTGGGGGAGTGAGCGCAGCACCGTCCGAGAGCCCCTCCCGCGAGCAGCGGGTCGCGAGCGCCGTCGACGGCTGGGCGCGCGAGCTGGTCGACCTCGGCGGGCGCAACACGCTGCTGTGGTACCGCGACCTCGCGGTCGGCACCCTCGACCTCACGCACGCCCACCCCAGCGGACTGGCCATGCTGCTCGCCGGCCGGCCCACCCGGCTGTCGGCGCTGGTGCGCGAGCCGGGCTCGCTCGCCGACAGCCGCCGCCGGGCCCGCGCGATCCGGTCCAAGACCGTCGAGCTCGCCGAGGAGCGCGGCATCGAGGCGGGCTGGCTCGCGGTCGGCCTGGCCACCTGGGACGCCCCGGACGCCGCCCGGCCTCCCGCCGCGCCCGTGCTCCTGCGCGCGTGCGGCCTGCGCCCGCGCGGCGCCGCCGGCGAGGACTTCGACGTCGACCTCGGCCCGGCCGCCGAGCTCAACCCGGTGCTCGTGCACTACCTGGCCAGCGAGCACGGGGTGCACCTCGACGCCGACGTCATCGCCGACCTGGCCATGACCGACGACGGGTTCGACCCGCGCCCGGTGCTCGAGCGCGTCGCCGAGACCTGCCGCGACGTGCCGGGCTTCGCCGTCGAGCACCGGCTGGTGGTCGGCACGTTCTCGTACGCGCGGCTGCCGATGGTGACCGACCTCGAGGCGCAGCGCGACCAGCTGGCCCGGCACGACGTGGTCGCCGCGATCGCCGGCGACCCGGGGGCCCTGGCCGCGGTCGGCGCCGGGGCGACCTCGGCTCTCGCCCCCGCGGGGGACGCCGACCCGTCGTCCGAGCACCTGGTGCTGGACGCCGACGCCTCGCAGCAGGCGGTCGTCGACGCCGTGCTGGCCGGCTCGCACCTGGTGGTGAAGGGCCCGCCCGGCACCGGCAAGTCCCAGACGATCGCCAACCTGGTGGCCAGCCTGGCCGCCGCGGGGCGCCGCACGCTGTTCGTCGCCGAGAAGCGCGCGGCCATCGACGCCGTCCTCTCGCGCCTGGCCGCGGTCGGCCTCGACGACCTGGTGCTCGACCTGCACGACGGCGCGAGCAACCGGCGCCGGGTTGCGCGCGACATCGCGCTGACGCTCGAGCGGGCCGGACGCGTGGCCAGGCCGGACGTCGACGCCACCGTCGCGACGCTGGTCGAGCGCCGCTCGCGGCTGGCCGGGCACGCCGAGGCCCTGCACGAGCAGCGCCAGCCCTGGGGGGTGTCCGCCTACGACGCCCAGCAGGCGCTGGCCCGGCTCACCGACCGCCGTCCGGCGCCGCGCTCGCGCGTGCGGGTGCGCGGCGCCGCGCTGGAGCAGCTCGACCGCGCCGAGCTCGACGTGCTGCGCGAGGAGCTGCGCGAGGCGGCCAGCCTGGGTGCCTTCCGCGCCGGCCCGGACGAC
This sequence comes from Angustibacter peucedani, assembly GCF_054779595.1. Classification (NCBI taxonomy): domain Bacteria; kingdom Bacillati; phylum Actinomycetota; class Actinomycetes; order Kineosporiales; family Kineosporiaceae; genus Angustibacter; species Angustibacter peucedani. The sequence continues at coordinate 3,963 of NZ_BAAGXY010000018.1, read as the reverse complement.
GACCCGTGGTTCGGCGCCCTGCTGCGCACGCCCGAGGAGGCCGCCGAGGCGCTCGAGAAGGTCACCCTGCTGGTGCAGCAGGCGCTGCCGCAGGCGCAGCACGCCATGACCGCGCTGCTGGCCGAGGCCGGCATGCCGGCGGCGCGCACGCTGGCGCAGTGGGGCCGCTGCCTGGCGCTGGTCGGCTCGGTGCGCCGCACGCTCGACGTCTTCGCGCCCACGGTCTTCGACACCTCGCTGTCCGACGCCGTCGCGGCCACGGCGACCAAGGACTGGCGCCAGGAGCGCGGGATCTCGCTGGGCTGGTGGCAGCGGCGCCGGCTGGCCCGCCAGGCCCGCAAGCTGCTGCGGCCCGGTGCCCCGCCGGACGACCTGCACGCGGCGCTCGCCCTCGCCCACCGCCAGCGCGAGGAGTGGCAGGTGCTGGCCGGCCGCGGGGCGCGCCCGCAGCTGCCGCCGGGCCTGGACGCCGCCGAGCAGGCCTACCTGGACGCCGCCGAGCCCGTGGCCTGGCTGTCCGAGCGGCTGGCCGAGACGCCGGCCGGCGGCGACCTCGCCGACCTCGAGCTCGAGGTGCTCACCGGGCGGCTCGAGCTGCTCGGCGAGCGCACGGCGTCGCTCCCCGTCGTCCCGCGCACCGTGGCGCTGCGCGAGCGGCTGCGCGGCGCCGGGCTGGAGCCGCTGCTCGCCGACCTCGCCTCGCGCGACGTCGCGGCGGCGGACGTCGGCAGCGAGCTCGAGCTGGTCTGGTGGACCTCGGTGCTCGAGCAGCTGGCCGTCGGCGACCCCCGGTACGGCGCGCACGACGGCGACCTGCTGCGCCAGGTCGGCACCGAGTTCGGCCAGGCCGACCGCGACCACCTGGCCAGCGGCGCCCAGCGCGTGCGGCGCGCCACCGCCGAGCGGCTGGTCGCCTCGCTCGACCGGCACGCCGAGCAGTCCGCGCTGCTGCGGGCGGAGGCGGCCAAGCAGCGCCGGCACCGCCCGCTGCGCGACCTGGTGCGCGGCTGCCCCGACGTCCTGACCGCGGCCAAGCCGTGCTGGGCGATGAGCCCGCTGGTGGTCTCGCAGGTGCTGCCGCCGGGCGAGCTGTTCGACGTCGTGGTCTTCGACGAGGCCTCGCAGGTGCCGCCCGCGCAGGCCGTGGCCGCCATCAGCCGCGCGCGCCAGGTCGTCGTCGCCGGCGACGAGCGCCAGCTGCCCCCGACGGCCTTCTTCACCAGCGCCGTCCCGGACGACGGCCCCGCCGACGACCCGTCGTCCGCCGCGTTCACCGAGGGCTTCGAGTCGGTGCTGGATGTGCTCTCGGCGACGTTGCCCGTCGCCCAGCTGCGGTGGCACTACCGCTCGCGCGACGAGCGGCTGGTCGCCTTCGCCAACCGGCACGTGTACGACGGGCGGCTCGTCACCTTCCCCGGTGTCGGCGGCGCGCCGGTGCTGTCGTTCGAGGAGGTCGACGGCCGCGGGGTGCTCGCGCCGGACGCCGAGTCGGTCGAGAGCACGGACGCCGAGGTGGCCCGGGTCGTCGAGCTGGTGCTCGGGCACGCGCGCATGCGGCCGCAGGAGTCGCTGGGCGTCATCGCGCTCGGCCTGCGGCACGCGCACCGGGTCGAGGACGCGCTGCGCCTGGCGCTCGCCGACCACCCCGAGCTCGCGGCCTTCTTCGCCGACGACCGGCCGGAGCGGTTCTTCGTCAAGAACCTCGAGCGGGTGCAGGGCGACGAGCGCGACGCCGTGGTGCTGACCGTCGGCTACGGCCGCACGCCGCACGGCCGGGTGCTGCACCGGTTCGGGCCGCTCAACCAGGCCGGGGGCGAGCGCCGGCTGAACGTGGCCATCACCCGAGCCCGAGCCCGGATGACCGTGGTGGCGTCGTTCGGGCCGACCGACCTCGACCCGGCGCGCCTGTCGGCCGACGGCGCGCGGCTGCTGCGCGACTACCTGACCTACGCCGCGAGCGGCGGACAGGTGCTCGAGCCCGCGGACGGCGACGCGGCGCCGCAGGACGTCGTCGACGACGCGCTGCTGGGCGACCTGGCCACGCGCCTGCGCGACCAGGGGTTGCGCGTCGAGCGCGACCTCGGTTCCTCGCACGCCACGGTCGACCTCGCCGTCGGCCTCGAGAACGGCCCGCTGACCCTGGCGGTCGAGGCCGACGGGCCGGGGTACGCCGCGGTCCGCAGCACCCGCGAGCGCGACCGGCTGCGGGTCGAGCAGCTCGAGCGGCTGGGCTGGCGGCACCTACGGGTCTGGTCGACCGACGTGTTCCGCGACCCGGCTCGCGAGGTGGCCCGGATCCGCGCGCTCGCGGCGGTCGACGTCCCGGTGACCGCGCCTGCAGCCCACGCCGCAGCCGGGACGCCGGCGTCCGAGCCGGAGGCGCGCGGTCGCTCGGGCGAGGAGCCGCTGCCGGGCGTGCGCTGGGACGCCGACCACCCGCCGTCCGCGCCGACGTCCGGTGCCACGACCTCCGGTGCCACGACGGCGCCGGGGTCGACGGCGCCGCAGCGGGTCGGCCCGCGGCCGCGCGTGCCCACCGGGCTGCCGATCGACGAGTACAGCGAGGGCGACCTCGACCGCGTGGTCGGCTGGATCACCTCCGACACCCTGCTGCGGACCCACGAGGAGGTGGCGGCGCTGACCCGCCAGCACCTCGGCCTGACCCGGCGCGGAAGCCGGATCGACGCCGCGGTCGACGCCGCCATCGCGCGGGTGCGCGGGTCCGGGTCGTGAGCGAGCCGTCCGGCGGCGACGCGCCCGCCGAGGAGGCCGACCAGGTCGAGGAGGCCGAGCCGCGCTCTCGACGGCGACGCCGACGCGCCACGCGGCCCGGGACGGGGTCGGGGGCGTCGGGCACGGCCGCGGACGACGGCGACGTCGGCTGGGGCGAGCGGACGCCGCGCGACCCGGCCGAGGACGACCACGAACGATGGCTGCACGAGCAGCGCCCGCCGCACTGGGACTGAGCTGCGCCGGAGCTGAGCAGCGCCGAGGCGGGCAGTGCCGGCACGACGAAGGGCCCGACCGCGACGGTCAGGCCCTTCGTCGTGCGACGGGTCGGGGCTCAGATGCCGCCGGCGGGGGGCGGCGTCGTGGCGGTGGTGGTGCCACCGCCCTGACGGGCCAGCAGGTCGCGGATCTCGGTGAGCAGGATGACGTCCTCGGCGGGCGCCTCCGGCTCGGGCTCGATGCCCTTCTTGCGTCGCTCGGCCAGGTGGTTCATCGGCACGACGATCACGAAGTACACCGCGCCGGCCACCAGCACGAAGTTGATGATCGCGTTGAGGATCACGCCGATCGAGAACTGCGCGTTGTTGATCGTGAACGCCCCGACCCCGGACAGGTCCGGCTTGCCGAAGATCGCCGCGATCAGGGGGTTGATGAAGCCGTCGATGAGGGCCTTGACCACGGCGCCGAACGCCGCGCCGATGACGACGGCGACCGCGAGGTCGACGACGTTGCCCCGCATCAGGAAGTCCTTGAAGCCCTTGACCATGTGTCTGCCCGTCTGCTCGAGAACTGAGGACAAGATCCAGCGGGGCCGAACGTACCGCACCCCGTCGCGCGCGGGAACGATCAGTCGAGCACCACCGAGAGCACCCCCTGGGCCGCGGCCTGGGCCAGGTCGGCCGCCGTCGGCGGGTCGACCGCGAGCACCACGAGGCCGCCCCCGTCGCCGTCGCCCGACCCGCCGCCGAGCAGACCTGCGCCGGACAGCCCTGCACCGGACGACGAGGCAGCTCGGGCGCCCGCCAGCACCGTCGCGCCGCGGGCGACCGTGCGGGCGGAGGTGCCGCCCTCGACCGCGGCCAGGACGTCGACCCGCTGGCCCGCTCGCAGCAGCGTCGCCACCTCGGGGTCGGCCGCCAGCACCCGGGCCGCGACCTCGTCGGCGGGACGTCCGGCCAGCAGCCCGGCGCCGACCAACCGGGACGGCACGAGCACCTCGCCGGCGTCGACGGC
>NZ_BAAGXY010000017.1:0-45543 GCF_054779595.1 Angustibacter peucedani | reverse complement strand
GACGTGGCGGTGGTGGCGCCCGCACACCAGGGTCCCGGTGGACACGGACGTCTTCCCGCCTCGCGAGAAGGGTGTCGTGTGGTGGACGTCGCACCAGGCCGGTGGAGCGGTGCAGCCGGGGAAGGTGCAGTGCTGGTCCCGGACGGCGATCGCGAGGCGCTGCTTGGCCGGGAAGGGGTACTGGGTGCGGCCGACGTCGAGGGGGTTGCCGACCTGATCGAGCAGGATCGGGACCATCTCGGCGGTGCAGCTGATCTCGGCCAGCGCCGCTGACGAGAGGTGCTGGCCGTCGGGCAGCTCGGCCGGCAGCAGCCCCTGTTGTGCCTCGCCGCTCAGGGCGGCGGCGAACGTCTCGCTCGAGACGGTCACGACGACCCGGTAGGCGGAGCCGTGCGAAGTCGGCAGCAGCCCTGGCTGGGCGACCGCTTCCTCAGCCAGGCGGTGCAGGGCGTCGTGGCGGCGCTGCGCGCCGGTGCGCGGGTCGGGCGTCCCGTCCGCGGCAGGCTGCGGCGCGGACCAGGCGTCGACCGCGGCCTTCAACGCGGCCCCGGCTCGCTTGGTCAGCAGTGCTTCCAGGTGCCACATCCCGGAGTCCATCGGCACCAGGGTCACCCCACGCACCTGCTCCTGACGGTGCTCGTCGCAGGCGAGCCGGTCGTCGGCATCCGGGTCCATCGAGGCGCGCACCTTCGCCGCGATCTTGGCCAATGCCTTCGGGTCGAGCCGGTCGGTCTCGCCCAGGAGCAGGGCCTGGACCTGCTCGACCGCCTCGTCCGGAACCACGCCGGCCGGTACCTGCGGCGGCAGAAGCGCTGCGACGGTGGAGGCGATGACATCCGCCTGCTCGCCGCTGATCACCCCGGCCATCAGGGCCTCGCGGGTCGGCGCCAGCTCCGGCGCGGCGGGCGAGCGGTAGAACGCCTCGGCCCGCGCGGCGATCCGCGCCGCTTCACCCGGGCTCGCTGTCGGCAGCTCCCGGCGCAGCCACGCCGCCAGGTCACGACACCCGGCCTGCCGCGGCAGCCCGCGCTGCTGGGCTTCCGCCGCGAGCTGGATCTTGGCGACGTGCGCCATCCGCTCGACGTGGTCGTGACGGCGCAGCTCGGCCCCCAGCGCGTCCCCCGCGAGCTGCCACGTCGCCGTCGTCATGCATCACAACCTACCGACGGCCACCGACAGAACCGTTGCCCCGCAACGGATCTGTGGAGAAACAGCCATACGGATCACTGATGCCCCGGCGGGTGCCACGCCTCAGCGCGGACGTCGGCGCGACCGCGCGGCCCAGCACGGCGTGTGCCAGTGCCGGCGGTCGGTCAGCGAGTCGGCGTCGCTGCGAGCGCCGTCCGCCGGCCAGGCGACGACGTGCGCCTGCCCCGGCTGCACCTCCTGCGCGCAGCCCGGGCACCGGTAGGTCTTGGTGGCCAGCGGTCCGGCGACGGCGCGGACGAACCACTCGCCGTCCGGCCCCTGCTCGCGCCGCGCGCCACCGCCGAGCGCGCGGCCGAGGTCGAGCTCGGCCTCGTCGCGGCGGCGACGGTTGGCGCGGGGCACGGACGGTCCGCCGTCAGGAGTAGGTGCGGAAGCCGCGCCCGGTCTTGCGTCCCAGGTACCCCGCCGTGACGAGCTGCTCGAGCAGCGGCGCGGGCGAGAAGCCCCGCTCGCGGAACTCGAGGTACAGCTCGCGCTGGATCGCCAGCGACACGTCGAGCCCGACGACGTCCAGCAGCTCGAACGGCCCCATCGGGTACCCGCAGCCGGTCTTCATCGCGGTGTCGATGTCGTCGGTGGTGGCGTAGTGCGCCTCGAGCATCTTCACCGCGTCGTTGAGGTACGGGAACAGCAGCGCGTTGACGATGAACCCGGCGCGGTCGCCGCACGTCACGGGGTGCTTGCCGACCGTGCGGCAGACGTCGACCACGGTGGCGACGACGTCCTCGGACGTCGACACCGTGTGCACGACCTCGACCAGCTTCATGATCGGGGCGGGGTTGAAGAAGTGCATGCCCACGACGTCGCGCGGTCGGGACGTCGCCGCCGCGCACTCGACGACGGGCAGCGACGAGGTGGTGGTCGCCAGGACAGCGCCGGGCTTGCAGATCTCGTCGAGGTTCTCGAACAGCGCCTGCTTGACGCTGAGCTCCTCCACGACGGCCTCGACGACGAGGTCGGCGCCGGCGAGGTCCTCGAGCCGGGTCGAGCCGGTGACCCGGGCCAGCGCGGCGTCGCGGTCGGCGGCCTCGAGCTTGCCGCGCTGCACGGCCTTCTCCAAGCTCTTGCCGATCGTCGCCTGCACGGCCGCGACCTTCTCGCTGCCGCGCGCCACGAACGTCACGTCGTAGCCGCCCTTGGCGAACACCTCGACGATCCCGGTGGCCATGGTGCCGCTGCCGACGACGCCGACGGTGCGCACCGGGCGCAGCGCCTCGTGCCCGCCGGCCGTCTCGCGCGGCGTCAGCAGGTCGTCGACGACGGCGCTCGAGCCGGCCTCGGCGTAGGTGTAGAAGCCGCGGCCGGTCTTGCGGCCCTTCAGACCCGCCGTGACCATCTGCTTGAGCACCGGGCTCGGCGCGTGCAGGCGGTCGCGGCCCTGCTTGTACATCGTGTCGAGGATCTCGTACGCGGTGTCCAGACCGATCAGGTCCATCAGCGCCAGCGGGCCCATGGGCAGGCCGCAGCCGAGCTGCATCGCGGCGTCGATGTCCTCGCGGGTGGCGTAGCGCGACTCGAACATCGAGACCGCGTGGTTCAGGTAGCCGAAGAGCAGCGCGTTCGCGATGAAGCCCGCCTTGTCGCCGACGACGACCGGCATCTTGCCCAGCCGCGCGGCCAGCGCCTTGACGTCGTCGACCACGTCGTCCTCGGTGACCACGGTGCGGATCACCTCGACGAACTTCAGCACCGGCGCCGGGTTGAAGAAGTGCATGCCGACGACGCGGCGCGGGTTGGCCGTGGCGACCGAGATCTCGGTGACCGACAGCGAGGACGTGTTGGTGGCCAGGATCGCGTCCGGCCGCACGACGGTGTCGAGCTTGCCGAAGATCTCACGCTTGAGGTCGAGGTGCTCGGGCACCGCCTCGACAACCAGGTCGCAGCCCGCCAGGTCGTCCAGCGACCCGGCGAAACGCACCCGCCCGACGAGCTCGGCCTGCTCGGCCTCGGTGAGCTTGCCACGGGCGACCGCGCGCCCGGTCGAGTGCTCGAGGTGGCCGCGGCCGCGCTCCAGCCCGTCCGCGTCGGCCTCGACCGCGACGACGTCCAGCCCGTTGCGGGCGAACACCTCGACGATCCCGGCACCCATCGTGCCCAGGCCCACCACACCGATCGTGCTCAGCTCACGCGCCATCGCGTCGTTCCTCCTCGCTCGCCTGCGTCGCCGTGCATCCTCCCATCCCTGAGTACGCGTGCTCAGGCCGGACGACGAGAGGTCGGACACACTGGCAGGGTGTCGACGCCCGTCCAGGTCCTCCAGGACCGCTACGCGAAGCGGCGCCGCCTGCCCGGGTGGGCCAAGGTGGTGATCGTGCTCGCCGTCGTGCTCGTCCTGGCCTTCCTGGCCGTCGTCGGCCTGTTCGTCTGGGCCATGTCGGGGGGGTGGGACGGCCTGCGCCCCGGCGCGAGCGCCGACAGCCGCAAGGTCGTCAAGGCCCGGCAGAGCGCGGGCGGTCAGCTCGACGTGCTCGCGGCAGGCACCGTCCAGCTGGTCGGCGCCGGCGAGCCGGTCGCCCGGCTGCGCTACGACCACTGCTACGAGGGCCAGAACAACTGGAAGGTGCACGACGGGTACACGCTGCGGTGCGAGCTGGTCGAGCTGGTCGTCGTCCAGGCCCCCGGCGGCGACGTCACCGCCACCGCCGCCCACCTCGCGCGCACGGTCACGGCAGCCGGCTGGACGTCGTACGGCGTGGCCGACGACATGACCAGCCCGCCCGACCCCGACCGCAGCTACCAGCAGCAGACCCGCTCGGCCCACTACCAGCGCGAGGGCGAACGCCACCAGCTCGACCTCGTCGTCACCAGCAGGGGGGACACCCCCTTCCTAGCCACGAACCCCCTGGTGTCGGACCACGTCGTCAGCGGCGACCCGGACGCCCTGCAGGCGGCGCTCGCGGCCGACGGGCTGAAGGTCGTGGCCACCACGTCCCTGCGCTACTTCGACGACAGCTGAGGTTAGGCTCTCGCGCGTGCGTCTCGTCATCGCCCGCTGCTCGGTCGACTACGTCGGCCGGCTCACCGCCCACCTCCCGCTCGCGACGCGGCTGCTGCTCGTCAAGGCCGACGGCAGCGTGCTGGTGCACTCGGACGGCGGGTCCTACAAGCCGCTGAACTGGATGAGCCCGCCGTGCGCGCTGTCGGTCGGCCCGGCGTCCGAGGTCGACGCGGCCGAGGGCGTCACCGAGGTGTGGACGGTGCAGCACGCCAAGTCCGACGACGCCCTGACGGTGCGGGTGCACGAGGTGCTGCACGACTCCGCGCACGAGCTCGGCGTCGACCCCGGGCTGGTCAAGGACGGCGTCGAGGCGCACCTGCAGCACTTGCTGGCCGAGCAGATCGAGACCCTCGGCGACGGGTACACCCTGGTGCGCCGCGAGTACATGACGGCGATCGGGCCGGTCGACATCCTGTGCCGCGACGCGGCCGGCGCCTCGGTGGCGGTCGAGATCAAGCGGCGCGGCGAGATCGACGGCGTCGAGCAGCTGACCCGCTACCTCGAGCTGATGAACCGCGACCCCTTGCTGGCGCCGGTCAGCGGCGTCTTCGCGGCGCAGGAGATCAAGCCGCAGGCCCGCACGCTGGCGCAGGACCGCGGCATCCGTTGCGTCACGCTGGACTACACCGCGCTGCGCGGCCTGGACGACGTCGAGTCGCGCCTGTTCTGACCCGCGCGCCCGAGCCGTCGGCCCGGTGCCGCGGGCTCAGACCAGCGAGTCGGCCCACTGGCGGTGCAGCGTGGCGTAGCGGCCGCCGGACCCGATCAGGTCGTCCGGCGCGCCGTCCTCGACCACCCGCCCCGCCTCGAGCACCAGGACGCGGTCGGCGATCTCGACGGTCGAGAGCCGGTGGGCGATGATCACCGCCGTGCGGTCGGCCAGGATCGTGCGCAGCGCCTGCTGCACCAGCCGCTCGCTCGGGATGTCGAGCGAGGACGTCGCCTCGTCGAGCACCAGCACCGCGGGGTCGGCCAGGAACGCGCGGGCGAACGACACCAGCTGGCGCTGCCCGGCCGAGAGCCGGCCGCCCCGCTTGCGCACCGGGGTGTCGTAGCCCTGCGGCAGCGCCGAGATGAAGGCGTGCGCGCCGATCTCGCGGGCGGCCTCCTCGACCTCCGCGCGGGTGGCGCCCGGGCGGCCGAACGCGATGTTGTCGGCGACCGTGCCGGTGAACAGGAAGCTCTCCTGCGTCACGGTGACCACGGCACGGTGCAGGTCGCGGTCGTCGAGGTCGTGCAGGTCGACGTCGTCGAGCGAGACGGTGCCGCGCACGGGGTCCCAGACCCGGCCGACCAGCCGGGCGATGGTGGTCTTGCCGGCGCCCGTGCGACCGACGAGCGCGACGGTCTGGCCCGCGGGGACGTGCAGGTCGAGGTGCGGCAGCACCACCTGCTCGCCGTAGGCGAACTCGACGCCGCGCAGCCGCAGGTCGCCGCGCGCGTGCTCGAGCCGCCGGGGCTCGCCCGCCTCGGCCACCGACAGGGGCTCGTCGAGGACGCCCGACAGCTTCTCGAGCGCGGCCGTCGCGGACTGGAACGAGTTGAAGAACTGCGAGAGGTCCTGCAGCGGGTCGAAGAACCGGCGCAGGTAGAGCAGGAACGAGGTCAGCACGCCGACCTGCAGGTGCCCACCCAGCACCCGGTGCCCGCCGTACAGCAGCACCAGGCCCACCGTGACGTTGCCGACCAGCTTGATGCCCGGCGTGTAGATCGCGATGAGGTCGAACGAGCGCTTGGTGGTGACGCGGTAGCGCTCGTTGAGACCGACGAAGATCTCGTCGTTGCGGGGCTCGCGGCGGAACGCCTGCACGGCCCGCAGCCCGTTGAACGTCTCGACGAACTGCACGATCACCTGGGCGACTGCCTCGCGCGAGGCGCGGTAGGCCTTGCCCGACTCGCGCCGGAACCACTGGGTCAGCCACAGCAGCGGCACGAAGGACGCCAGCCCGACCAGCGCCAGCGGCACGTCGAGCAGCAGCATCGTCACGCCGATGGTCAGGATCGACAGCCCCGCCACGACCACCGACTGCACGCCGTTCTCGAGGAACTCCGAGATGGCGTCGACGTCCGAGGTCTGGCGCGAGATGACCCGGCCCGAGGTGTACGTCTCGTGGAACGCCTGCGACAGCCGCTGGAAGTGGTCGAAGACGCGCCGCCGCAGGTCGAGGACGACGTCCTGCCCGATCCGCGCGGTGAGCACCAGGAAGGCGCGCTCGGTGACCACCTGGACGACGGCCGCCACCGCGAGCACCACGACGACCGTGACCAGCGGCCCGGCGTCGCGCCCGTGCAGCAGCGGCGGCACGCCGCGGTCGATGCCCAGGCCGACGAGGTACGGGCCGGCCAGCGACGCGAGGTTCTGCACCACGATGAGGACGACGAGCCAGCCGATGGCGCGCCGGTGCGGTCGCAGCACGCTGCGCAGCAGGCGCCCGGTGCGGGCCTGCAGCAGCGCGGACACGCTGGCGCTGACGTCCTCGGTGCGCTCGGCGGCCACGCCGCGCCAGGCGGTGGTCTGGTCGGTACCGCTCACGACGCCCGCACCTCCTGCTCCTGGCCCAGCAGGTCGGCGTACTCGGGCACGGTGGCCATCAGGTGCGAGTGGGTGCCGACGGCGTGCACGCGCCCCTCGTGCAGCAGCGCCACGCGGTCGGCGAGCGCCACGGTGCTCGGCCGGTGCACGACGACGATCGCGGTGGTGGTGGCCAGGACCCGCGCGAGGGCCTGCTCGACGAGGTGCTCGGTCTCGACGTCCAGGGCCGAGAGCGGGTCGTCGAGCACCAGCACGGATGGCCGGCCGATGACGGCGCGGGCGAGGGCGAGCCGCTGGCGCTGCCCGCCGGACAGCGACATGCCCTGCTCGCCCACCCGGGTGTCGAGCCCCCACGGCAGGTCGTGCACGAAGCCTGCCTGGGCGAGCTCGAGCGCCTGCTCCACGTCGGCGTCGGTGGCGTCGGGGTGCCCGAGCGTGACGTTCTCGCGCACGCTGGCGGAGAACAGGATCGGCTCCTCGAACGCCGTCGCCACGGCTCGGCGCAGCGAGCTCAGGGTGAGGTCGCGGACGTCGTCCCCGTCGACCGTCACACGCCCGGACGTGACGTCGGCCAGCCGCGGCACCAGCATCGCGAGCGTGGTCTTGCCCGACCCGCTCGCGCCCACCAGCGCGAGGGTCTCGCCGGGCCGCACCTCGAGGTCGACGTCGACGAGCACGGGCGAGTCGCTGCCCGGGTGGGTGAAGCCGACGCCCTCGAACCGCACCAGCCCGCGCGGGGCGGCGAGCTCGTGGGCACCGGGGCGGTCGGCGATGTCGGAAGCGGTGTCGAGCACCTCGTACACGCGCTGGGCGGCGGTGGCGGCCTCCTGCGCGGCCGCGAGGATGAACCCGAGCGACTCGACCGGCCAGACCAGCTGCAGCACCAGGGTGATGAACGCGACCAGGCCGCCGAGCGTGAGCCGGCCCGAGCCCACCGCCAGCGCACCGAGCAGCAGCACGACCACGAGGGCCGCGTTGGGGATGAGGTCGAGGAAGGCGACGAACCCGCCGCGCAGCCGGGCCTTGTCGAGCTGGCTCTCGCGCACCGCGAGGGCTCCCTCGTCGAACTGCTCGACCACGAGCTCGCGCCGGCCGAAGGCCTTGATCACCCGCAGGCCGGTGGCCGCCTCCTCGATCGTCGTGGCCAGGTCGCCCTGCTGGTCCTGCACCCGGCGCGACACGGCGCGGTAGCGGCGCTCGAACCGCGCGCACAGCGGCACCACCGGCAGCAGGCAGACCGCGACCACGGCACCGAGCAGCGGGTCCATGCGCACCAGCAGCACGATGATCGTGGCGAAGGTGGCGATGTTGACGATGAGGAACACCAGGCCGAAGCCGGTGAAGCGCCGGATCGCCGCCAGGTCGGACGTCGCGCGCGAGAGCAGCTGGCCGGACTGCCAGCGGTCGTGGAACGACGGCGGCAGCTGCTGCAGGTGCCGGTAGAGGTCGTCGCGCATCTGCTTCTCGATGCCGAGCGTCGCGGTGTTCTGCACCCAGCGGCGCACGAAGATCAGCACCGCCTCGGCCACGCCCAGGGCCAGGGCCAGCAGGCCGAGCGGCGTGATGCCGGACCGGTCGCCGTGCGCGATCGGCCCGTCGACCACGCGCTGGGTGACCAGCGGCACCACGATGCTGGCGCCGACCCCGACGAGCGCGGCACCCACCATGACCACGAGCCGGGCGAGGTACGGCCGGACGTAGGGCCGCATCCGCCACAAGGATGCAGTGGCCCCGGGCGATCGGGGCGGGGCGGCGGGATTCACTTAGCCTGACGATACACCGGGAACAATCCGGACGGCCGGGCTGCTGACGCGATCATGACGACGACTCCCGAGAAGATCCTGTACACGGCCCGTGCGACGGCGAAGGGCGGGCGCCGCGGCCACGCCGCCACGGACGACGGGGAGGTCGACGTGCAGCTCACCGCGCCCGTCGAGCTGGGCGGACCCGGCACCGGCACCAACCCGGAGCAGCTGTTCGCCGTGGGGTACGCCGCGTGCTTCAACGGCGCGCTCGCCCTGGTGGCCAAGGCTGCCGGCGTCGACGCGAGCGAGTCGCGGGTGCGCGCGAACGTCGGCTTCGGCCCGGAGGGCGGCGGGTACGTCATCACGGTCGACCTCGAGGCCGAGGTGCCCGGCGTCGACCTGGTGACCGCGCAGCAGCTCGTCGACAAGGCCCACGAGGTCTGCCCGTACTCGCGCGCGACGGCCGGCAACGTGCCGGTGAGCGTCACGGCGGTCGAGTCGCTGGGCTGACCCGTCACGGCGTCGCACCGCCGCCCAGCTCGCAGGCCGCGAGCCCGGGCGGCGGTGCCGCGTCGGCGGCCGGACGCGCCCGACGCGCGCGCGACCCCGCCCACGACGCGTACCCCAGCGCCACGAGGGCGACCCCGAGCGCCCAGACCACGCGCGGCCCGGTCAGCAGCAGCAGGCCCGAGGTGGCCACGACCGAGACGCACGCCGCGACGTGGGCCCGGCTGCGCCGTGGCAGCAGCCGCACCGCCGCCGCGGTGCTGAGCACGTACACCAGCGAGAACTGGCCGGTGACCAGCAGCACCGAGGTGTGCAGGTCGAGCCAGCCCAGCGCCGTGGCGGCCAGCGACGCCATCGCCAGCACCGTCACGACCAGCAGCGAGCGCCGCGGCACCTCGCCCGTGGCGCTCCCCCGGGCCAGCCACGACGGCAGTGCGCCGTCGCGACCGAGCGCGGCCCCCAACCTCGACGCGCCGGCGAGGTAGGCGTTCATCGCGCCCAGCGTCAGCAGCAGGGCGATGACGGTCATGACGACGCGGGCCGACGGCCCGAGCGCGACCGCCAGCAGGTCGGCGAGCGGCGCCGGGCTGGTGCTCGCCGCCGGCCCGAGCACCGCCAAGCTCGCCGCGACCACCCCGAGGTAGAGCACGCCCACCACGACCACCGCCGCCGCCGTGGCGCGCGGGATGTCGCGCGCGGGGCGCCGGTACTCGCCGGACAGCGACGTCACGGCCTCCCAGCCGGCGAAGCCCCACACCACCAGCGCCGCGGCCGGGCCGACCGCCGTCCAGCCGTGCGGGGCGAACGGCCTCAGGTGGGCCAGGCTCGCGTGCGGCAGCGCGACCAGCGTGGTGACGAGCAGCACCGCCGCGAGGGTGCCGGACATCACGAGCGAGGCCCGCCCAGAGACCCGCAGCCCGAACGCGTTGCCGACCGCCACCACGACGATGATCGCCCCCGCCGTGACCAGGGTCGTCGTCCGGCCACCGCCCCACACCCCGGCCACGTAGCCGCCGGCGAAGGCGGCAGCCGGCGGCGCGGCCAGCGGCACCGCGAGGTAGAACGACCAGCCCACGACGGCAGCCGCGCGGCCGCCGAACGCCGCGCGCACGTAGGTGGAGACGCCGCCCGCGTCCGGCGAGCGGGTGCCCAGGGCGGCGAACGTGGCGGCGAGCGGCACCGAGACCAGCACCATGAGCACCCAGGCCACGAGTGACGCCGGCCCGGCCACCTGGGCCGCCAGCGCCGGCAGCGAGATCACCCCGGTGCCCAGCACCGCACCGACGGTCAGGGCCGCCCCCTGCACCGCCGTCAACCGACCGCTGACCTCGTCGTCCGCCACCTGCCGGACGCTACGGACGACCACCGACAACGACCGCTGGCCCGGTCCGGCGCGCGTCGCTACCGTCGGCGGGATGGGCGAGGAGCAGCCGCCGGGTGACGACCGCGGCGAGTCGCGCGACCAGAAGCTCGACCGCAACTGGATGGAGCTGCTGCAGGAGCTGCGGGTGAGCCAGACCGGCGTGCAGATCCTCGCCGGGTTCCTGCTGACCCTGCCGTTCCAGGCCCGGTTCGCCGGCATCGGCGGCTACGAGCGGGCCCTGTACCTCGTCACCGTCGTCGTGGCCTGCACGGCGACCGTGCTGCTCATCACGCCGGTGGCGATCCACCGCGCGCTCTTCCGCCGGCACGAGAAGGACCGTCTCGTCGAGGCGGGCGACCGGCTGGCGCGCGCCGGCCTCGCCGCCCTGGGTCTGGCGGTGAGCGGCGTCGTGGCGCTGGTGTTCACCGTCGTGGTCGGCGACGTGCCCGGCGCGATCGCCGGGCTGGTGCTGCTCACGGCCATCACGACGTTCTGGTGGTTCGTGCCCCGTCGGTTGCGGCACACCAGGATCGACGGCCGCTGACGGCCTGCCGAGCGCGCTCCCGCGTCAGCCCAGGTACGTCGTGGGGTCGGGCCGCGGCGTCGTGCGCAGGGCGTCGTCGCGGACGTCGACGACGACCCCGCGCCCGGTGCGCTGGTGCTGGCGCTCGAGCGCCGCGATCAGCGAGGCGCTCTCGGCGAGCTCGTCGTCGTCGGCGCCGACGCGCAGCAGGGACAGCCGCTCGGCGTAGGCGCTGGCGAGCCGCTGCACGACCGTGCGCGGGCGCTCGGCGCTGGCCGGGGGGCGAGGATCGAGGGTGGTCATGGCGGGCCTCCGTCCGCAGGGGGAACGGTGGCGCGCTGGCTGGACCACGTGCCGCCAGTTGACCACAGGGCCCGGATCGGGCGCAATGCCCGGCCCGCGCGCCCGCACGCGACGATCAGGCGGGCACGAGGTGCACGTGCGTGGTGACGCGCCGGTACCCCAGCCGCGCGTACAACCCGCTCACGGTGTCGTCGCAGTGCAGCCAGGCCACGGGCGAGCGCTGCAGCGCGCGGCGCGTCGCGAGCGCCGACACCGCCAGGCCCCACCCCTCGCCGCGGCGCTCGGGGCGCACCGTGATGCCGCCGACGTAGGTCGTGCCGGCCAGGTCGCGCAGCCGGGCGCAGGCGATCGGCGCGCCCCGCTGGCGGACGACGACGAACTCGCGGTCGGGCAGGCCGAGCTGGCCGTCGACGACCGGTCCCAGCTCGGTCCCGAACACCTCGAGGAACTCCGCCACGTCGCGCGCCGGCACCAGCTCGACGGTGCCCTCGGCCGTCGTGGGCACGACGACCTCCGGCGGCTGCTCGCACACCCACGCGCCGTGCCGCATCGCCTCGGCCAGGCCGGCGCGCGTCGCGACCTCGTCGGCCCACGCCTCCCCCACCACCAGGTGCCAGGACCCCGGCGACCGCGAGCCGAGCCACCCGGTGACGGCGTCGAGCAGCGCGGGCGACGGCGCGACGCCGAGCCCGGTGAGCGAGGCCTGGGTGGCCCAGGCGAACGGCATCGGCAGGTGCGCGCAGGCGATGCCGTCGACGTCCGCGTAGGCGGCGCCGGGCAACGGCTCGACGCCGGACGGCGGGCGGTTGCGCTCGGCGTCCGCGCGGTCGACGAGCTCGGCGAGGTCGCCGGGGTAGGCGTCGTGGCCGAGCTGCGGCGCGCGGCGGGGCCAGCTCAGCAGCCGCCAGCCGTCGGCGTCCGCCTCGAGCTCGACGACGCCGCAGTTCGGCACGCCCGAGGCGCGCGAGCGGTCGTCGCGGACGTTGCTCGCCAGCCACGGCAGGGCGAGCGACATGACGCCGCCGTGGCTGACGACGACCACGGTCTCGCCGCGGTGCAGGTCGGCCAGGTGGTCGAGCGCGGCGCGCACCCGGTGGACGACGTCGCGGCCGGACTCGGCGCCGGGCAGCGCCGCGTCCAGCGTGCCGTCGAGCCACTCGCCGAACACGCCGTCGACGCGGGCCCAGTCCTCGTCGGTGCCGCTGCCCTCGCAGTCGCCCAGCTCGAACTCGCGGACGTCGTCGAGCGTGGTGACCGGCCCGGCGTCGAGCGCGTCGGCCAGCACCTCGGCCGTCTGCTGCGCGCGCAGCAGCGGGCTGGCGTACACGCGGGCCACGCGGCGCTCGGCCAGCAGGGCGGCGGCCTGCGCGGCCTGCTCGCGCCCCGCGGCGGTCAGCGGTCCGCCCGGCGCGGCCGACGAGAGCCGCCGCGAGACGTTGCCCTCGCTCTGCCCGTGGCGCACCACGAGGACGGTCGCCGGGCACTGGAGGTCGCTCACGCCGTCCACGCTAGCGACTGGCACGATCGGCGGATGGACCCGCGCACCGAGCTCGTGGACCTCACCGACGACGAGCTGCGCCGGCGGGGCGGGCTGAAGTGGACCTACCCGCCGGACGACGTGCTGCCGGCCTGGGTGGCCGAGATCGACGTCGCGCCCGACCCGGTGGTGGTCGGCGCGGTGGTCGAGGCCCTGGCCGGCGGTCTCACCGGGTACCCGCCCACCGACGCGACGAGCGGCGTGCCGGACGCCCTGGCTGCGTACGCCGAGCGGCAGTGGGGCTGGGGGCTCGAGCCGTCCCGGGTGGTGCTGACGCAGGACGTCATGCACGGCGTCCACCTCGCCCTGACGACGCTGTGCGAGGACGCGCCCGTCGTCGTCCCGACGCCGACCTACCCGCCCTTCCTGGACGTCGTCCCGATGGCCGGCCGCGAGCTGGTGCCCGTGCCGCTCGACCCCGACGCCGAGGTGGCGGCCCTCGACCTCGACCGGGTGGACGCCGCCCTGTCCGCCGGAGCGCGCACCGTGCTGCTCTGCAACCCGCACAACCCTTGGGGGAGAGCCTTTCCCGCGGCCGAGCTGACCGCGCTGCTCGAGGTCGTGCGACGCCACGGCGCCCGCGTGGTGAGCGACGAGATCCACGCCGGACTGGTGCACCCCGGCTTCGAGCACGTGCCGTTCGCGACGCTGCCCGGGGCCGACGAGGTCACGACGACGGTGCTGTCGGCCAGCAAGGCCTGGAACCTGCCGGCGCTGAAGTGCGCCCAGCTCGTGACCGGCAGCGCGGCCGACACGGCGGCGCTGCGCGGCGTGCCGATGGTCGCGAACCACGGGACGTCGTCGCTCGGCATCGTCGCGGCCGTGGCCGCGTACACCGGCGGCCAGCCCTGGCTCGACGCCTGGGTCGAGCGGCTGGCCGAGACCCGCGACGCGTTCGCCGCCGCCGTCGCCGAGCAGCTGCCCCTGGCCCGGCTGCGCCCGATGGAGGCCACCTACCTGGCCTGGCTCGACGTCCGGGCGTACGGGCACGACGACCCCGCCGCCGCCGCGCTGCGCGAGGGCCGGGTCATGGTCAACGACGGGCGCACGTTCGGCCCCGGCGGCGAGGGCCACGTGCGGGTCAACCTCGCGACGTCGGTCGAGCGCGTCGGCCGGCTGGTCGACCGGCTGGCGGAGGGCCTCAGGCCGGCGTGAGCTCCAGCGGGGCGAGGCCTCGCGCGCGCCGCACCACGCCGACGATCTCTCCCATCATGCCGGTGAGCCCGAAGTCCTTGGGGGTGAACACCGCCGCGACGCCGAGCTCGCGGAGCGCCCGCTCGTCGGACTCCGGGATGATGCCGCCGACGACCACCGGCACGTCGCCGGCACCCGCGTCGCGCAAGCCGTCGAGCACCGTCGGCACGAGCTCCATGTGCGAGCCCGACAGCACCGAGAGCCCGACGCAGTGCACGTCCTCGGCCACGGCCGCCGCGACGATCTGCGAGGGCGTCAGCCGGATGCCCTGGTAGACCACCTCGAACCCGGCGTCGCGCGCCCGCACCGCGACCTGCTCGGCGCCGTTGCTGTGGCCGTCCAGCCCGGGCTTGCCGACCAGCAGCCGCAACCGCTCGCCCAGCTCGTCGGACGTCGTCCGCACCGCCGCGCGCACCCGGGCCAGCTCGTCGCTCACCTCGGCCACGCCGACCGAGCCGCTCACCCCGGTGGGCGCGCGGTACTCGCCGAACTGCTCGCGCAGCGCACCCGCCCACTCCCCCGTGGTGATGCCGGCGCGCGCGCACTCGAGCGTCACGTCGTAGAGGTTTCCGTCAGTGGCGGCGGCGTCGCGAAGTCGTTGCAGCGCAACGCTCGCGGCTTTCGCTCGCTCAGGGTCGGCGTCCCGCTCGTCGCGCCACGCCCGCACCGCCTCGGCCGCGTGCCGCTCGACGTCCTTGTCGACCGTCTGGATCGCGGTGCCCAGGTCGGCCGTGAGCGGGTTGGGCTCGGTCGAGGTGAACTTGTTGACGCCGACGACGACGTCCTCGCCCGACTCGATCCGGCTGCGGCGCACCGCGTGCGAGGCCACGAGCGCGGACTTCATGTACCCGCTCTCGACCGCCGCGACGGCGCCGCCGAGCTCGGCGACGCGGGCCATCTCGGCGCGCGCGCCCTCGACGATCTCGGCCACCTTGGCCTCGACCACCGTGCTGCCGGCGAACAGGTCGTCGTGCTCGAGCAGGTCGGACTCGTAGGCCAGCACCTGCTGGATGCGCAGCGACCACTGCTGGTCCCAGGGACGGGGCAGGCCGAGCGCCTCGTTCCAGGCCGGCAGCTGCACGGCGCGGGCGCGCGCGTCCTTGCTCAGGGTGACCGCGAGCATCTCGAGCACGATGCGCTGCACGTTGTTCTCGGGCTGGGCCTCGGTGAGCCCCAAGGAGTTCACCTGCACGCCGTACCGGAACCGCCGCGCCTTGGCGTCGTCGACGCCGTACCGCTCGCGGGTCAGCTCGTCCCACAGCTGCACGAAGGCGCGCATCTTGCACATCTCCTCGACGAACCGCACGCCGGCGTTGACGAAGAACGAGATGCGCGCGACGACGTCCGCGAACCGGTCCGGCGGCACTTGGCCGCTGTCGCGCACGGCGTCGAGGACGGCGATGGCCGTCGACAGCGCGAACGCGACCTCCTGCACGGGCGTCGCGCCGGCCTCCTGCAGGTGGTAGCTGCAGATGTTGATCGGGTTCCAGCGCGGCACGTGCTGCACCGTCGAGGCGATCATGTCGGTGATCAGCCGCAGGCTCGGCGCCGGCGGGAAGGCGTACGTGCCGCGCGACAGGTACTCCTTGATGATGTCGTTCTGCGTGGTGCCGGACAGCTGCCGGACGACGTCCGCCGGGTCCTCGCCAGCCGCGAGCGCCTGCTCCTCGGCCGTCACCTGGTACAGCGCGAGCAACCACATCGCGGTGGCGTTGATGGTCATCGAGGTGTTCATGGTCGCCAGCGGGATGCCGTCGAAGAGCTGGCGCATGTCGCCGAGGTGGCTGATCGGCACGCCCACCTTGCCGACCTCGCCGCGGGCGAGCTCGTGGTCGGGGTCGTAGCCGGTCTGCGTGGGCAGGTCGAAGGCGACCGACAGCCCGGTCTGGCCCTTCTCCAGGTTGCGCCGGTACAGCGCGTTGGACGCGGCGGCGCTGGAGTGGCCGGCGTACGTGCGCATCACCCAGGGCCGGTCGCGCTCCGGTCGTGCTGGCTGCTGCTCGGGCACGGCTCCTCCTCAGGACTCGCCTGGAACCGTACCCGCGGGTAACCGCCCGCGGAACGCCCGCGGACGGTGAGGGTCGTCACGTCGCGGTGGCGGGCCCGTCGTCCGGCGCTGGGGGCTCGGCGATGCCGGACGTCGCCACCCGGCGGAACCCGACCCGCTCGTACACCCGGGCCACGTCGTCGTCCTGGGCCGACAGGAACACCGTGCGGTGACCGCGGTCCAACGCCTCGCGGGCGAGCACCGCGGCCATCGCCGCGCCGATGCCCCGGCGGCGCACGGTGGGCAGGGTGGCGATCCCGACGAGCTCGGCCACGCCGAGCGCGTGCTGGTAGCCGCCGACGCCGACCGGGCCGTCGGCGGTCCGCGCGACCGACCGCCCCTGGTCGCCGGTGCGCAGCGCCTCGCGCACCCGCTCGACGCGGGCCGGGTCCTGCTCGGCCGCCGCGGCGTCGCGGGCCTCGACGCCCTGCTCGCCGACCCGGGTGCCGATGCCGGCGCCGAAGGCGACGTGGGCCACGGCCTCGGCGAGCGCCAGGTCGTCGTCGTCCGGCTGCCCGACGGCCACGTCGACGCCGTCGACCGGCAGCGGCGTCCAGGCGGCGGGGTCGAGCACCATGAGCGGGCAGCGCTGCACGGCGAGGCCGGCCTGCTCGACCGCGGTGGTCAGCGACGGCGTCAGGTCGTGCACCCACTCGACCTGACGCGGCACGCCGAGCTCGTCCATGCGGGCGAGCACCGCGCGGACGTCGTCGACGCCGACCTCGACGTCCGGCGCGGCCGGCCGGGCGTAGTAGGGCCAGCCGGCGCCCTCGCGGACGAACAGCACGAGCGGACCGAGCACCTCCGCCCGCGCGCCCTTGCGGGGCACGGCGTCGTAGAACGCCTCGATCTGCTGCAGCACGGGGACGTCGGCGCCGGCGTCGGCGTCGGGCTCACGGGTGTCGGTCACGGGCGACGATCCTGCCAGTCAGCCGAGCAGCTCGTCGACGTAGCACCAGCGCCAGTGCTCGTGCGGCTCGAAGCTGCGCATCACCGGGTGGCTGCGGTCCTCGTGGAAGTGCTTCTCGGCGTGCTGCTCGGGCGAGCTGTCGCAGCACCCGACGTGCCCGCAGGTCAGGCACAGCCGCAGGTGCACCCACGTCGTGCCGTCGCGCAGGCACTCCTCGCAGCCCTCGGGCGTGCGGGGCTTGACGAGCGTCGGCGCCTCCATCAGGTGCTCGCAGCCCTGCGCGCTGCGGGCCGGGGCCAGCCGCTCGGCCACCCGCTCGTTCGACAGCTCGGCCCGGTCGAGCAGCGACTCCTCGACGTCCAGCATCGCCGTGACGGCGCGCAGCACCTCGTCGTCGTACCGGCCCTCGTCGCGCGCCTCGATCAGCGCGCTGCGCTCGGAGTCGAGCATCGCGAGCCGCAGCCGCAGGTAGGTGGCCGTGGGCGGCTCGTACTCCTCGTGCGGGCGGCCCAGACGTTCCCAGGCCCGGTCGGCGCGGCCGGTCGACTTGCTGCGCAACGACTCCACGACGTCCTCGGGGTCGTCGTCGGTGCGCTCGTCGTCCAGCCGCTCCACGCCCGCGCGCGCCACCTCGCTGAGCAGCGCGGCCTGGGCCAGCGCGTCCTCGGCCGGGTCGGGACCGGGCAGCCCGAGCCGTCGGGCCAGCCCGGGCAGCGTCAACCCCTGCAGCGCCAGGGTGCCCACCACGACGACGAACGCGACGAGCAGCAGCACCCCGCGCCGCGGCGTCTCGGGCGGCAGCGACAGCACGGCGGCCAGGGTGACCACGCCGCGCATGCCGGCCCACGCGACGAGGGTCGACGACCGCAGGGTCCAGTCGGCGTCGCCCGACACCGGCTTGCTGATCGCCTGCCGGATCCCGTACGACACGAACACCCAGACGAAGCGCGCCACGAGAACGACCACCAGCACGCCCAGGCACACGACGGCCAGCGTGCCGTCGTCCAGCTCGGCCCGCGCCTGCTCGACGACGAACGGCGTCTGCAGGCCGATCAGCAGGAAGACCGCGTTCTCCAGGAGGTACTGCACGGTGCGCCAGTTGCTCGCCTCGGCCAGCCGCGAGGCGCCGGACTGCAGCAGGTGCGACTTGTGGCCCAGCACCAGGCCGGTGACGACCACCGCCAGCACGCCGGACGCGTGGATCTCCTCGGCCGCCAGGTAGGCGACGAAGGGTGCGACCAGGCTGAGCGTGGTGTCGGGCACCGGGTCGTGCACCAGCCGGCGGACCTTGGCGAACACGAAGGCCACGGCCATGCCGGCCAGGAAGCCCCCGAGGCTGGCCACGACGAAGTCCCAGCCCACCTGCCAGACCGTCACCGACGTGACGACGGCCGTGCGCGCGGTGTTCAGCGCGACGAGCGCGGTGGCGTCGTTGACCAGGCTCTCGCCCTCCAGGATCGACACGATCCGGCGCGGCATGCCGACCCGGCGGGCGATCGAGGTGGCGGCGACGGCGTCCGGCGGGGCGACGACGGCGCCGAGCGCGAAGGCCGCCGCGACGCTGAACGGCTCGGGCACCAGCCAGAGCGCGACGAGGGCGACGGCCGCGGTGGTGAACAGCGTGGCGCCCACCGACAGCAGCCCGATCGACGAACGGTTGGCCCGGAAGTCCACCAGCGACGTGCGGATCGCCGCGGCGTACAGCAGCGGTGGCAGCACGCCGACCAGCACCAGCTCGGGCTCGAGCCGCACGTCGGGGACGAACGGCAGGTAGGCGCCCACGACCCCGACGCCGACCAGCACCAGCGGCGGCGAGGCGCCGAACCGCGTGGCGACACCGGCGACGGCGACCACCACGAGGGCGAGGGCGACGAGGGCGAGGGCGGTGTGCACGCGCCCATCATCGCGGTCGGACGACGTCCCTGCCCGCAGCGGGTCAGCGGGCCGTCAGCGGTGCGTCACTCGTAGGAGTAGAAGCCCCGGCCGGACTTGCGGCCGATGTCGCCCGCGGTGACCATGCGGTTCAGCGTCTCGGGCGGGTTGAACTTCTCGTCCTGGGTCTCGGTGTAGATGTTGCGCGCCGCGTTGCGCAGGATGTCGACGCCGGTCAGGTCGGCCGTCGCGAGCGGGCCCATGGCGTGGCCGAAGCCGAGCTTGCAGGCGACGTCGACGTCCTCGGCGGTCGCCACGCCGTTCTCGACCAGCTTCACGGCCTCCACGACGAGCGCGGCCACGAGGCGCGTGGTGACGAAGCCGGCGACGTCGCGGTTGACCACGATGCACGTCTTGCCGACGCCCTCGGCGAACGCGCGGGCGGTGGCCAGCGTCTCGTCGCTGGTCTTGAAGCCGCGCACCAGCTCGCAGAGCTGCATCATCGGCACCGGGGAGAAGAAGTGCGTGCCGACGACGTCCTGCGGCCGCTCGGTGGCGGCGGCGATCTGGGTGATCGGGATGGCCGAGGTGTTCGTCGCGAGCACGGCGCCGTCGCGGCAGATCCGGTCGAGGTCGGCGAAGAGCGCGTTCTTGACGTCGACGGACTCGAACGCGGCCTCGACCACCAGGTCGGCGTCGTGCGCGGCGTCCAGGTCGGTGGTGAGGGTGATCCGCCCGAGGGCGGCCTCGGCGTCCTCGGCGGTCAGCCTGCCCTTGGCCACGAACCGGTCGTACGAGGTCGCGATGGCGGCCCGGCCGCGCTCGAGGGCGGCGTCGGTGACGTCGCGCAGGACGACCTGGTGGCCGGCCTGCGCGCTGACCTGGGCGATGCCCGAGCCCATGAGCCCGGCACCGACGACGGTGATCTTCTGCTGCTGCGACGTGGCCTGCGACATGGCGAGGACTGTAACGGCCAGCGCGTCACCCGCCGGGCACCGGCCTGGCGCTGGCCCGGCACCGGGCGGACACTGGCCCGGTGCCGCAGTGGGGCAGCTACTCCTTCGTCTACGGCCCGCTGGTCGCGTTCGCCGCCATCGGGGTCATCGTGCTGCTGCTGCGCTGGACCTTCCGCCGCGGCTCGTCGCTGGTGGCGGCGCCGCCACGGCCGGGCGCTCCCGACGAGTACGGCCTGCTGGTGCCGGTGGCCTCTCCCCCGACCTTCGCCGAGGCCGAGCTGATCAAGGCCCGGCTGGTCGGGCAGGGCGTGCGGGCCACCCTCGCGCCGACGACCGACGGCCCGCGCGTGCTGGTCTTCCGCGACGAGCTGCGCACCGCCGAGGCGTTGCTGCGCGGCCCTCGCTGACCACGCGCTAGCCGCCGGCGAAGCCGATCTCGACGACCTGCTCGCGCACGACGTCCGCCCCCAGCGCGCGCAGCTGGGCGTCGAACCCCGGGTAGCCGCGGTCGACGTGCCGCACGCCCTCGACGGTGGTGACGCCGTCCGCCGCCAGCCCGGCCAGCACGAGCGCCGCGGCCGCCCGGATGTCGCTGCCCACCACGGGGGCGGCCGACAGCCGCTCGCGGCCGCGCACGAGCGCGTGGTGCCCGTCGACCCGCACGTCCGCGCCGAGCCGGGCCAGCTCGGACGCCGTGTGGAACCGCGCCTCGAACAGGTTCTCGGTGACCATGGCCGAGCCGTCGGCGAGCGCGTCGTACACGAGCGCGAACGGCTGCAGGTCGGTCGGGAAGCCGGGGAACGGCAGGGTCATGACGTCGAACGCGCGCGGGCGGCGGGGGCAGGTCACCTGCACGCCGTCCGGACGCCGGTCGACGACCACGCCGGCGTCGGTGAGCTTGTCGAGCACGAACCCGAGGTGGCGCGGGTCGAAGCCGGTGACCGTGACGTCGCCGCGGGTCAGCGCGGCGGCGAACACCCAGGTGCCCGCGGCGACGCGGTCGCCCACCACCTCGTGCTCGACCGGGTGCAGCGCGTCGACGCCGGTGACGACGAGGGTCGAGCTGCCGATCCCCTCGACCTCGGCGCCCATCGCGACGAGCAGCTGGCACAGGTCGACGATCTCGGGCTCGCGGGCGGCGTTCTCGACCACCGTCGTGCCGCGGGCCAGGACGGCGGCCATCAGCACGTTCTCGGTGGCGCCGACCGACGGGAAGTCCAGCGAGATGGGCGCGCCCACCAGCCCGTGCGGCGCCTGCGCGACGAGGTAGCCGTGGTCGACGTGCACGCTGGCACCCAGCCGGGTCAGGCCGTCCGCGTGCAGGTCCAGTCCCCGCGAGCCGATCGCGTCGCCGCCGGGCACCGCGACGTCCGCGATCCCGCAGCGCACGGTGAGCGGCCCCAGCACGCTGATCGAGGCGCGCATGGCCCGCACCAGCTCGTAGTCGGCGCGGTGGCCGAGCTGCTCCGGGACGTCGATCTCGACCCGGCCGCCGGCGACGTCGTGCTCGACCGTGCAGCCCAGCCGGCGCAGCAGCTCGGCCATGATCGCGACGTCGACGATGTCGGGCACCCGGGTCAAGGTCGTGCGCCCGACGGCCAGCAGCGCCGCCGCCATCAGCTTCAGCGCGCTGTTCTTGGCGCCCGCCACGGCGACCTCGCCGACCAGCGGGGCGCCGCCGACCACCCGGAACCTCTCCACGAGCGGCCAGGCTAGTGTGCCGTGCATGGTCGTGCTTTCGCGCATCTACACCCGCACCGGCGACGACGGGACGACGGCGCTGGGCGACTTCAGCCGCACGCCGAAGACCGACGTCCGGTTGCAGGCGTACGCCGACTGCGACGAGACCGGCGCCGCGGTGGGCCTGGCCGTCACGTGCGGCGAGCTCCCGGAGGCCCTGGTGCCGCTGCTGCAGCGCGTGCAGAACGACCTGTTCGACGTCGGCGCCGACCTGTGCACCCCGCTCGCGGAGTCCTACGAGCACCCACCGCTGCGGGTGCAGGAGGCCTGGGTCGCCGAGCTGGAGCAGGCCTGCGACACCTTCGGCGAGGAGCTCGAGACGTTGCGCTCGTTCGTCCTGGCCGGTGGCACGCCCGGGTCGGCGCACCTGCACGTCGCGCGCACCGTCGCCCGCCGGGCCGAGCGCTCGACCTGGGCCGCGATCGAGGCGTACGGCACCGAGGCGCCGGGGGGCGTGAACCCGCTGACGGCGCAGTACCTCAACCGGCTGTCGGACCTGCTGTTCGTGCTGGCCCGGTACGCCAACCACGGGCGCGGCGGGGACGTGCTGTGGCAGCCCGGCGGCGGCCGCGAGGCCCCGCCCGCCTGAGCCGTCAGGCCACCGAGACGTTCTGGCCGGGAGGCGCGGCCTCGAGCCACGAGGCGAAGCCGGTGTACGACTGCTCGCTCATGGCGAGCTCGACGAACCCCCGACCGCGACGACATCGCACGACGACGAAGCCGCTCATCACCGAGAAGGCCTCGGCACCGTGCGGGATGCGGCGCTCCTGCACCATCAGGTCGCTGCGCTGCAGCACCTGACGCGGGCGCACCGAGACGCCGAAGACCCGGAACCACTCGATCCGGTCGGCCTCGTAGCGGGCGACCCCGAGGGCCCAGCCCTTGCCGTGCGCGCCGGACGCGGTGCGCAGCGAGCAGTCGAAGGCCCCGATGCCCCGCGCGAGCCAGCGGCGGCGCAGGACGACGGCCACCAGGGCCGCCACGACGAGGACCAGGAGCGCGCCGACGACCTCCAGCGGGATGAGGAGGTCGCCCACGAGCCGGCTGCCGTCAGTTGGCGCTGTCGGCGCCGAGACGAGCCGTCTCGGCCACGATCGTCACCCGGTCGTGGTCGACCGAGAGGAACCCGCCGTCGACCTGGGCGACCACGCGCTCGCCCTCGCCGTCGATGCGGACCTCGCCCTCGACGAGCACCCCCAGCAAGGGCGCGTGACCGGGCAGGATGCCGATCTCGCCGTCGGTGGTGCGGGCGACGACGGTGCTGGCCTCGCCCGCCCAGACCTGTCGGTCTGCGGCGACGAGCTCGACGGTGAGCGCCACGGTGGTCCTTCCGTCCGGGGAACCTCCAGCCTACCGGGTGCGCCGCCGTGCTCGTGCACCGGTCAGGCGGCGGTTCCCCCGTACGAGGCCTGCAGCGCAGCGCCCACGCGCGCCGCGTCGGCGGCGACGACGTCCGCCGGCGCGGGCGGCAGCAGGTCGTCCCAGACGACCAGGAACGAGCCGCGCAGCTGGCCGAAGCCCGCCGGGCGGGCGAAGAAGAACACGTGCAGGTGCGCGCCGCCGTCCCCGATCCGCATGACGTGGCAGCGGGCGACGCCGTCCAGCCCCTCGACCGCCCTTGCCACGTGCACCGCGAGGACGCCGAGCTCGGCCGCGAGCGCGTCCGGCAGGTCGACCAGGTCGTGGTGGTCGAACGGCTCGAGGATCATCACCAGCGGCGCCCCGCTGGGCTCGAGCGCCTTGAGCCGCCAGCGGTCGTCGCGCCACACCTCGCGCTCGACGACGTCCCGGCCCTGGGCACAGGCACCGCAGGGTCGCTCGCCCTCGCCGCCGCGGGACGCCTCGGGCAGCTCGGCAGCCTCCAGCCGGCGCACCTGCAGCCCCTCGGTCTCGAACGGGAACGTTCCCCACGACGTCATCGAGGCCATCGCGGCCCGCTGGTGGCCGTCCCACCCCGCCGTCACCCGCGCGTAGAACTCCTGCGTCGTCTCCACAGCCCCGACCCTACCGACGCCGAGCAGACCCGGGCGGCAAGCGGACGGCGGGAGCCACCCGAGCGGGAGGCCAGGAGAAAGGACGAGGCCCGGCCCCCGCAGGTTCGCGTCAAGGAGCTTGCGACAGCGAACCGGAGGGGACCGGGCCTCGTCCGGACCGAGAGCGCGGCAGCGCCCGACCCGGAACCGATCAGAGGTTCTTCTGGATCTCCGCCCAGTTCTTCTCGACGTCCTCGAGCCCACCGCACATGAAGAACGCCTGCTCGGAGATGTGGTCGTACTCGCCGTCGCAGATGCGGGTGAACGCGTCGACCGTCTCGTCGACCGGCACGGTCGAGCCCTCGATGCCGGTGAACTGCTTGGCGACGTAGGTGTTCTGCGAGAGGAAGCGCTGGATGCGACGCGCGCGCTGCACGAGCGTCTTGTCCTCCTCCGACAGCTCGTCGATGCCGAGGATCGCGATGATGTCCTGCAGCTCCTTGTTGCGCTGCAGGATCTGCTTCACGCGCACCGCCGTGTCGTAGTGGGCCTGCGAGATGTAGCGCGGGTCCAGGATGCGCGAGGTCGACGTCAGCGGGTCGACGGCCGGGTAGATGCCGAGCGAGGCGATGTCGCGCGAGAGCTCGGTGGTGGCGTCGAGGTGCGCGAACGTCGTGGCGGGAGCCGGGTCGGTGTAGTCGTCGGCCGGCACGTAGATCGCCTGCAGCGAGGTGATCGAGTGACCGCGGGTCGAGGTGATCCGCTCCTGCAGCACGCCCATCTCGTCGGCCAGCGTCGGCTGGTAGCCGACGGCCGACGGCATGCGGCCGAGCAGGGTCGAGACCTCGGAACCGGCCTGGGTGAACCGGAAGATGTTGTCGATGAACAGCAGCACGTCCTGGTTCTGGACGTCGCGGAAGTACTCGGCCATGGTCAGCGCCGAGAGGGCGACGCGCAGGCGGGTGCCCGGCGGCTCGTCCATCTGGCCGAAGACGAGCGCGGTCTGCGGGAGCACGCCGGCCTCGTCCATCTCGGCGATCAGGTCGTTGCCCTCGCGGGTGCGCTCGCCGACGCCGGCGAACACCGAGACACCGCCGTGGTCGCGGGCGACGCGGGCGATCATCTCCTGGATCAGGACGGTCTTGCCGACGCCGGCGCCGCCGAACAGGCCGATCTTGCCGCCCTGCACGTACGGGGTCAGCAGGTCGATGACCTTGATGCCGGTCTGGAACATCTCGGTCTTGGACTCGAGCTGGTCGAAGGCCGGGGCCTTGCGGTGGATCGGCCAGCGCTCGGTGATCTCGAGGGTCTCGCCCTCCTCGAGGTTCAGCACGTCCCCGGTCGCGTTGAACACGCGGCCCTTGGTGACGTCGCCGACCGGCACCGAGATGCCCTCGCCGGTGTCGCGCACCGCCGCACCGCGGACCAGGCCGTCGGTGGGCTTCATCGCGATGGCGCGCACCATGTTGTCGCCGATGTGCTGCGCGACCTCGAGCACGAGGGTGCGGGACTCGCCCGAGAGCTCGTAGTCGACCTCGAGGGCGTTGTAGATCTCCGGCATCGCGTCCGCGGGGAACTCGATGTCGACGACGGGGCCGATCACCCGGGCGATGCGGCCGACACCCGCGGTGCCGGCGTCGGCGGCGGTCTCGGTGGCAGTGGCAGTCATCTCACTCACTCTCAGTTCTCTGCTCCGGCGGAGGCCAGCGCGTCGGCCCCGCCGACGATCTCGCTGATCTCCTGGGTGATCTCGGCCTGGCGGGCCTGGTTGGCCAGCCGGGTGTACAGACGGATGAGGTCGGACGCGTTGTCCGACGCCGACTTCATGGCGCGCTGGCGGGCCGCCTGCTCGCTGGCGGAGGCCTGCAGCATGCAGTTGAAGATGCGGCTGCCGATGTAGCGCGGCAGCAGCGCGTCGAAGACCGCCTCGGCGTTGGGCTCGAACTCGTACAGCGGCAGGACGTCGTCCTCGGCGGGCTTCTCCTCGCCCTCGACGACCTCGAGCGGCAGCAGCCGGATGACGTCCGGCGTCTGCGTCACCATGTTGACGAACCGCGTGTAGACGACGTGGATCTCGTCGACCCCGCCCTCCTCGGACCCCTTGAGGAACGCGTCGACCAGGACGTCGCCGACCTCCTTGGCGTCGGAGTACTGCGGTGCCTCGCTGAAGCCGGTCCACTCCTGGGCCGTCTCGCGACGACGGAACCGGAAGTACGCCGAGCCCTTGCGGCCCACGACGTACGGCACCGGCTCGACGCCCCGGCCGCGCAGCAGCTCGCCGAGCTGCTCGCCGGCCTTCAGGACGTTGGCGGAGTAGGCGCCGGCCATGCCGCGGTCGCTCGTGATGAGCAGCACCGCGGCCCGCTTGACGTCGTCCTTCTCGGTGATGAGCGGGTGCTCGGTGTTCGAGTACGTCGCGACCGCGGACACCGCGCGGGTGATCGCGCGGGCGTACGGCGACGAGGCCTCGACGGCCGCGCGCGCCTTGGCGATGCGCGAGGTCGCGATGAGCTCCATCGCGCTGAAGATCTTCTTCAGCGACGACGTGGAGCTGATCCGCTGGCGGTAGACCCGCTGCTGGGCTCCCATGCTCAGCCGCGCTTCTGGCGGACGATCTGCTCCTGCTCGACCTCGTCGTCGCCCATGGCGGAGGACTCCTCGTGACCGGCCTCGACCGGCTGGCGGTCGTCGGTCTGGAAGGTCTTCTTGAACGCGTCGGTCTCGGACTTGAGCTTGTCGGCCGTGTCGTCCTCGAACTTGCCCGTCTCGCGGATCGTCGTCAGGACGTCGCTCGAGCGGCGCAGGTGGTCGAGCAGCTCGCTCTCGAACTTGCGGACGTCGTCGACGGCGACGTCGTCGAGCTGGCCGGTGGTGCCGAGCCAGACCGAGACGACCTGCTCCTCGACCGGGTACGGCGAGTACTGGCCCTGCTTGAGCAGCTCCATCAGGCGCTGGCCGCGGGACAGCTGCTGGCGCGAGGCGGCGTCCAGGTCGCTCGCGAACAGCGCGAACGCCTCGAGCGCGCGGTACTGCGCGAGGTCGATCTTCAGGCGGCCGGACACCGACTTCATGGCCTTGATCTGGGCCGAGCCGCCGACGCGCGAGACCGAGACGCCGACGTTGACCGCCGGGCGCTGGTTGGCGTTGAACAGGTCGGACTCCAGGAAGATCTGGCCGTCGGTGATCGAGATGACGTTGGTCGGGATGTAGGCCGACACGTCGTTGGCCTTGGTCTCGATGAGCGGCAGGCCGGTCATCGAGCCGGCGCCCATCTCGTCCGAGAGCTTCGCGCAGCGCTCGAGCAGGCGCGAGTGCAGGTAGAAGACGTCGCCGGGGTAGGCCTCGCGGCCCGGCGGGCGGCGCAGCAGCAGCGACACGGCGCGGTAGGCCTCGGCCTGCTTGCTCAGGTCGTCGAACACGATCAGGACGTGCTTGCCGTCGTACATCCAGTGCTGGCCGATGGCCGAGCCGGTGTACGGCGCGAGGTACTTGAAGCCGGCCGGGTCGGACGCCGGGGCCGCGACGATGGTGGTGTACTCCATCGCGCCGGCCTCCTCGAGCGCGCCGCGCACCGAGGCGATGGTCGAGCCCTTCTGGCCGATCGCGACGTAGATGCACCGGACCTGCTTGGTCGGGTCGCCGCTGTCCCAGAACTCCTTCTGGTTGATGATCGTGTCGATCGCCACCGCGGTCTTGCCGGTCTGGCGGTCGCCGATGATCAGCTGGCGCTGGCCGCGGCCGATCGGCGTCATGGCGTCGATCGCCTTGATGCCGGTCTGCAGGGGCTCGTGCACCGACTTGCGCTGGACGACCGACGGCGCCTGCAGCTCGAGCGCGCGGGTCTCGGTGGTCTCGATGTCGCCGAGGCCGTCGATGGGGGCGCCCAGCGGGTCGACGACCCGGCCGAGGAACGCGTCGCCCACCGGCACCGAGAGGATCTCGCCGGTGCGCTGGACCTCCTGGCCCTCCTCGATGCCCGAGAACTCGCCGAGGACGACGACGCCGATCTCGCGGACGTCGAGGTTCAGCGCCAGGCCGAGGGTGCCGTCCTCGAAGCGCAGCAGCTCGTTGGCCATGACCGAGGGCAGGCCCTCGACGCGCGCGATGCCGTCGCCGGCCTCGCTGACGCGCCCGACCTCCTCGCGCGCGGTCGCGCCGGGCTCGTAGGACTGCACGAAGGTGTCCAGGGCGGCCCGGATCTCCTCCGGGCGGATCGAGAGCTCCGTCATCGTGGTGCCTGCCTTCTGTTCTGTGTGGTGCGGGGTCTGGGAGGTGCGGGGGTGGTGCGGGCGCTCAGCGCGCCATGCGGCGGCGGACGTCGTCGAGCTTGCGGGCGACGGTGCCGTCGAGCACCTCGTCGCCGATCTCGACGCGGATGCCGCCCAGGACGTGCGGGTCGACGTCGACGTTCAGGTGCACGGCCTTGCCGTAGAGCTGGCCGAGCGCGGCGACCAGCCGCGTGCGGTGGTCGTCCGTGAGCGGCAGCGCGACCTTCACGTGCGCCACCAGCTGCTCGCGGCGGGCCGCGGCCAGCTCGACCAGGCCGTCCAGCGCGCGGTCGAGGTTGCGCTCGCGACCGCTGAGCACCACCCGGTGCACCAGCGTGCGGGTCTCGGGCGCGGCCTTCTCGCGCAGCAGGTCGTCGAGCAGCGCGGCCTTGGACGACGCGGGCGCGGCCCGGTCGGCCAGCGCGCGCGCCAGCCGGGGGTCGGCGTCCACGACGCGCTCGAACCGGAACAGCTCGTCCTCGACCCGGTCGGCGCGGTCGGCCTGCTCGGCGCCCGCGACGACCGCCGCACCGGCGAGCTGCTCGAGCGCGTCGGCGAGGTCGCGGGCCCGGGACCAGCGTCCGCGGACCATCTGCCCCAGCAGCTCGACGACGTCGGCCGACGCCTTGCCGTCGAGCAGCCGGCCCACGAGCGCGGCCTTGGCCTCGCCCTGGTGGGAGGGGTCGGTGAGGGCGCGGCGCAGCGAGACGTTGGCGTCGAGCAGGTCGACGACCGCGTGCAGCGCGGTGCCGACCGAGACGCCGTCGGCGCCCGCCCGGGCCAGGAGCGCGTCGAGCTGCTCCCGGGCCGCGGCCAGGCTCTCGCGGCTGGCGCCCTGCATCAGGACTCCTGCCCGGTCGTCGTGGCGACGCGGTCGACGTCGCCGGCCTCGAGGTCGGCCAGGAAGCGCTCGACCACCCGGCGCTGGCGCGCCTCGTCCTCGAGCGACTCGCCCACCACGCGGGAGGCGAGGTCGGTGGCCAGGCCACCCACCTCGGCGCGCAGCGAGATGACCGCCTGCTGGCGCTCGGCCGCGATCTGGGCCTGCGCGGACGTGGTGATCCGCTCGGCCTCGGCCTGCGCCTGCGCCTTGAGCTCGGCGAGGATCTGCGCGCCCTCGGCCCGTGCCTCGTCGCGGATCTTGGAGGCCTCGGCCCGCGACTCGGCCAGCTGCGCCTTGTACTGCTCGAGCAGCTCGGCAGCCTCGGCGTTGGCCTTGTCGGCCTCCTCGATCTGGCCCTCGATGGCGGCGGCGCGCTCGGAGTACATGGCCTCCAGGCGCGGCACGACCTTCTTGGCCACCACGAGGTACAGGACGGCGAAGGCGATGATCCCGAAGACCAGCTCACCGGGGTGAGGGATGATCGGGTAGGCGTTCGCCCAGCCGCCCTCGTCCTTCGTGGCGGCGAGGATGGTTGCGAGGTGCACGGTGTCTCCTCAGGCAGTCAGCGGTCGGGTCAGCCCTTGAAGACGAACGCGAGGGCGAGACCGAAGATGGCGAGCGCCTCGGCGAGGGCGAAGCCGAGGAAGGCGATGGGCTGCAGCATGCCGCGGGCCTCGGGCTGGCGCGCGACGCCGTTGATGTAGGCCGCGAACACCAGGCCGACACCGATGCCGGGGCCGATGGCGGACAGACCGTAGCCGAGGATGGCGATGTCGCCGGTCATGTTCTTTCCATTCTCTCTGCGGTTCCGCAGGGCCGGTCGGCCCCGGGTAGGTCGGACGTCAGTGCTCGTCGGCGAGGGCGCCGGCGATGTAGATGGCGGCGAGCAGCGTGAAGATGTACGCCTGCAGCACCTGGACGAGGATCTCGAAGACCGTCATCACGAAGCCCATGAGCAACGAGCCGCCGCCGGCGATCTTGATGCCGAACGCCCCGTGGCGCAGCATGTACTCGCCGCCGCCGATGAACAGCACCAGCAGCAGGTGGCCCGCGAACATGTTGCCGAACAATCGAAGCGCCAGGGTGACCGGCCGCGTGAACATGTCGGTGACGAGCTCGAGGAAGAAGATCGGCGGGATCAGGCCGCCCGGCAGGCCCGAGGGCACGAGCGACTTGTAGTAGCCGACGAAGCCGTGCTTGCGGATGCCGATCCAGTGGTAGACGACGAACACGACGATCGCGAGCACGGCCGGGAAGGCCACGCGGCTCATCGTCGGGAACTGCACCACCGGGATGATGCTGAACAGGTTGTTGACCAGGATCAGCGTGAAGAGCGTGAACAGCAGCGGCATGAACTTCAGGAAGTCGTGGCTGCCGATGACGTCGCGGCCCAGGCCGTTGCGCACCAGGCCGTAGGCGGCCTCCGTTGCGGCCTGCTTCCGGCTCGGGACGACGGCGAGGCGCTTGGTGCCGGCCAGCAGCAGCCACGAGATGAGCGCGACCGAGAGCAGGATGACGATCGAGGCGCGCGTCACGGCGAAGGCGCCGTCACCGAAGATCGGCTGCCAGAAGTCCTTGACCCCAGGGGTCTCGTAGGTCGAGCCCTCTGCGGCCAGCGCCACGATGCTCACAGGTTCTCCTCAGCAGACGGGGTGTACGAAGTGCTCCGGGTGCTGCGACCCACCACGGCCGACGACGGGCGCGCAACAGCGCCTCGACGTGGTGCGGCCGGGGTCAGTGCGTACCGTACCGGAACCAGATCAGGTACAGCGACAGGGCCATTCCGCCCACCAGCCCGACCGGCAGCAGGAAGCCCGTGCCCAGCCAGCGGTCGGCCAACCAGCCCAGTCCGCCGTACACCAGCGGCCCGGACAGCAGGTACGCGAACGACCGCCAGGCCTGGTCGGCCTCGCGTCCCGGACGCTCCCCCGACGACGGGTCGGGAGGCTCGGACGACTCGGACGGCGATGGCTCGGGGGGCGTCATGAGGGCCTCCACGGTAGCAACGGCTCACGGCGCACCGCCCTGGCCCGGGGTCTGGTCGGCGGCGTCCGTGCCGTCCGCGGCGTCCGCGGCGTCGGCCTCGGGCGCGACGAGGATGCGCAGCCGGGTGAAGGCCCGCATCTCGAAGGCGAGCCAGACCACGGTGCAGCCGATGATCGCCAGCGCGAGCGCCTGGCCGTCCAGCCAGCTCGCGTCGCGCAGCAGGACCATGGCGACGCCGAGGGCGAGGATCTTGCCGGTGTAGGTCGCGAGCACCACCGCCATCGTGGCGGTCGGCTCCATGCGGGCGGTGCGGCGCATCACCAGCAGGCTCAGCGAGAAGAACACCACGACGAGCGCGGCGCCCAGCGCGGCCGACCACGCGGCCTTGCTCCCGCCCAGCACCGCGCCGAGCACGACGGCCAGCACGCCCACGAGCAGCGTCGGGACGACGGCGCCGCGCAGCATCGCCGTGAACGGGGCCTCGGCCGACGAGACCGCGGCGGACGGGACCGCAGGCGGCGCACCGCTGCCCGCCGAGGCCGCTGCAGCGCGGTCGCTCGGGGTGGGCGGACGGTCGTCCTTGGCCATCACGGGGGCCTGCCTCTCGGCGGCTCGGGGGTGGTCTTCGGGCGTTCTTGCGGTGCTTGTGAATGCTATCACAAGCGCTCCGGGCAGTCCCCGGACGACCTCAGGCGCGACGGGCCGCGCGGGCCCGGCTGCGGCGCGCGAGCGGACCGGCCGCGGTCACGGTGACCGCGAGCAGGGCCAGCGCCGCGACGACGACGACCGCCCAGTGCAGCGGCAGCAGCGCGAGCGCGGCCATGCCGAAGGCCACCAGCGCGGCCCACAGGTACAGCACGACGACGGCGCCGGCGTGGGTGTGGCCCAGGGCCAGCATCTGGTGGTGCAGGTGCTGGGCGTCGGGCTGCCACGGCAGCCGCCCCGCGCGCGTGCGCCGCACGATGGCCAGCACCAGGTCGAGCAGCGGCACGACCAGCACCGCCACCGGCATCAGCAGGGGGAAGAGGTAGAGCAGCTCCGGCGGCAGGTCGCCCGCCCGCACGGCCTGCGGGTCGATGTTGCCGGTGAGCGAGATGGTGGCGGCCGACAGCAGCAGCCCGAGCAGCATCGCCCCGGTGTCGCCCATGAAGATCTTGGCCGGGTTGAAGTTGAAGGGCAGGAAGCCCAGGCAGCAGCCGATGAGCACCGCGGCGACCAGCGCCGACACCGAGAACACGTTGGCGGAGTAGTCGCGCGAGATCGAGTAGGCGTAGCTGAAGAAGCCGATCGCCGCGATGCACGTGATGCCCGCGGCCAGCCCGTCGAGACCGTCGACGAAGTTCACCGCGTTCATCGTGGTGACCACCACGAGCATGGTGATCGCGACCAGCACGGTCGTCGGCAGGTAGGTCACGCCGAACACCGGCAGCGAGAGCATCTGCACCCCCTGCGCGGCCATCACGCCCGCGGCGAGCAGCTGGCCGGCGAACTTGGTCCACGCCTCCAGCCCCCAGATGTCGTCGACCACCCCGAGGCCGACGACGAGGGCGGCACCGATCAGCACCGCCCGCAGGTCGGTGGAGTCGCGCGCCACCAGCCCCAGCCGGGGCAGGTGCGCCGCCACCAGCAGCGCGACCGCGAACCCGGCGAACATCGCCAGCCCGCCGAGCCGCGGCATCGGCACGGCGTGCACGTCGCGGTCGCGGACGGCGGTGACCGCGCCCCGCGCGACCGCCACCGAGCGGACGACCGGCGTCAGGACGTAGGTGACCGCCGCGGCGACCAGCAGGACGAAGAGGTACTCGCGCACCTAGCCCCCGCTCAGCCCCGCGGGTACGCCGGGAAGGCCGTCACGAGCTCGTCGACCTCCGCGCGGACCGCGCGGGCCACCTCGTGGTCGGGGTCGCCGTCCGTCTGCGTGACGGCCCGGCCGATCAGCTCCGCGATGCGCGCCATCTCGGGCTCGCCCATGCCCTGCGTCGTGACCGACGGGCTGCCGACCCGGATGCCCGAGGCGATGCTCGGCGGCTGCGGGTCGTTGGGGATGGCGTTCTTGTTGAGCACGATGCCGGCCGCGTCGCAGCGCGCCTCGGCGTCCTTGCCCGTGACGCCCGTGCCCTGCAGGTCGAGCAGCGCCAGGTGGGTGTCGGTGCCGCCGGTGACCGGCCGCATGCCCTGCTCCCCCAGCGCCTTGGTGAGTGCCTGGGCGTTGGCGACGACCTGGCGCGCGTAGGCCTGGTACTCGGGCGTCATGCACTCCTTGAGGTTCACGGCCTTCGCCGCGACCGCGTGCATCAGCGGGCCGCCCTGCATCATCGGGAAGACGGCCTTGTCGAGCTTGGCCGCGTGCTCGGCCTTGCAGACCAGCGCGCCGCCGCGCGGGCCGCGCAGCACCTTGTGCGTCGTGAAGGTGACGACGTCCGCGTAGGGCACGGGGCTGGGGATCGCCTTGCCGGCCACCAGGCCGATGAAGTGCGCGGCGTCGACCATGAGGATCGCGCCGACCTCGTCGGCCACCTCGCGGAACGCCTTGAAGTCGATCAGCCGCGGGATGGCCGAGCCGCCGCAGATGATCATCTTCGGCCGGTGCTCGCGCGCCAGGTCGCGCACCTGGTCGTAGTCGATGTCCTCGGTCTTGGCGTCGACGCCGTAGTGGACGGCGTCGAACCACTTGCCGCTGAACGACACCTTGGTGCCGTGGGTCAGGTGACCGCCGTGCGGCAGGCTCATGGCCAGCACGGTGTCGCCCGGCTGGCAGAACGCGCCGTACGCCGCGATGTTCGCGCTCGCGCCCGAGTGCGGCTGCAGGTTGGCGTGGTCGGCGCCGAACAGCTCCTTGGCGCGCTCGATGCCCAGCGTCTCGGCGCGGTCGACGACCTCGCAGCCGCCGTAGTACCGCTTGCCCGGGTAGCCCTCGGCGTACTTGTTGCTCAGCGTCGAGCCGAGGGCGGCCAGCACCGCGGGCGAGGTGAAGTTCTCGCTGGCGATGAGCTGCAGGCCGCCGCGCAGGCGGTCGAGCTCGTCGGTCACCACCGCGGCGATCTCGGGGTCCTGGGCGGCGAGGGCGTCGAAGTCGGGCCCCCAGTAGGTGTCGCTCATGACGGTGCTCCGGTTCGCTCGGGGTCGCGGCCGCAGGTCACTCTATTGCGTGCTCATCCCAGGTCGCCGTGCACCTCGCCGGCGACCTCGCGCAGCCGTTCGAGCGGGATCGGCCCGGCCCGCAGGACGCGCGGCACGGCGCCGGTGACGTCGACGATCGTCGAGGCGGTGCCCGCTGGGCTCGGCCCACCGTCCAGGTAGACGCTGACGGCGTCGCCGAGCTGCTCGACCGCGTCGTCGACCGTCGTCGCGGCCGGGCGGCCGTGCCGGTTGGCGCTGGTCACGGCCATCGGGCCGGTGAGCTCGAGCAGGGCCAGGGCGACCCGGTGCAGCGGCATGCGCAGCGCCACCGTGCCGTTCGTGTCGCCGAGGTCCCAGTCGAGCGACGGCACCGCTTGGCACACGATCGTCAGCGGACCGGGCCAGAAGGCCGCCACCAGCTCGCGCGCCGCGTCGCTGACGCCGGTGGCCAGGCCGTCCAGGGTGCGCACGCTCGGCACGAGCACCGGGGGCGGGACGTCGCGCCCGCGTCCCTTGGCCGCGAGCACCGCGGCCACGGCCTGGCGGTCGAAGGCGTCGGCCCCCACCCCGTAGACGGTGTCGGTGGGCAGCACCACGACCTCGCCGCGCTGCACGGCGTCGGCGGCGAGCCGGGCACCGGTGGCGCGGCCGGTGTCGGTGCGGGCGTCGATGCGGTTCACGCCCGCCATCCTGCCAGCGCGCTCAGGCGCGCCGGGCGGTGACGTAGCGCGGGCGCCCGGTGAGGTCGGCGTGCCCGGCGGGCTCGCGCCACGCCCCTGACCCCGCGAGCACCCCGAGCAGGGCGACCTGCTGGACGTCGGCGTGCTCGACCACGAGCAGGCCGCCCGGGCGCAGCAGCCGCGCCGCGGCGCCGACGACCGCGCGCGGCACCTGCAGCCCGTCCGAGCCCAGGCCGTACAGCGCGACCTCGGGGTCGTGGTCGCGCACCTCCGGGTCGACCGGCACGGCGTGCGGCGGCACGTACGGCGGGTTGCTCACCACGACGTCGACGGCGGCGTCCAGCTCGGGGAAGGACGTCGCCGCGTCGCCGGTGCGCAGCTCGACGTCCGGCGCGAGCGCCGCGACGTTGCGCGCGGCCCACGCCACGGCGTGCTCGCTCAGCTCGACGGCGTGCACCTGCGAGCCCGGCACCTCGGTGGCGACCGCGAGCGCGATCGCGGCCGACCCGGTGCACAGGTCGACGACCACCGGACGACGTCCGACGGCGACCAGGCGGGCGGCCTCGTCGACCGCGGGCTGGGCGACCACCTCGGTCTCGGGACGCGGCACGAACACCCCCGGCCCGACCGCCAGCTCGAGGTCGCGGAACGGCGCGGTGCCGGTGAGGTGCTGCAGCGGCACCCGCCGGGCCCGCTCGGCCACCAGCTCGTCGTACGCCTCGGGCAGCGCCACCGCGTCGCCGCGCAGCACCGCGAGCGCCACCTGCGAGCGGGGTCGCCCCAGCACGTGGGCGGCGAGCGCCTCGGCGTCGTGGCGCGGGCTGGCCACGCCGGCCTCGGCCAACCGCGCGGTGGCCGCGCGGACGGCCGCCGCGAGGTCGCTCATCCCTCGCCCATGGCGGCCAGCTGGGCCGCCTCGTCGGCGTCGACCGCCGACTGCACGACCGGGTCGAGGTCGCCGTCCAGCACCGCGTCGAGGTTGTACGCCTTGAAGCCGGTGCGGTGGTCGCTGATCCGGTTCTCGGGGAAGTTGTAGGTGCGGATGCGCTCGCTGCGGTCGACCGTGCGCACCTGGCTGCGGCGCGCCGCGGCGGCCTCGGCCTCGGCCTGCTCCTGCTGCAGCGCGTGCAGCCGGGCGCGCAGGATCCGCATCGCCTGCTCGCGGTTCTGCAGCTGGCTCTTCTCGTTCTGGCACTGCACGACGACGCCGGTGGGCAGGTGCGTGATGCGCACGGCGGAGTCGGTGGTGTTGACGCTCTGGCCGCCGGGGCCGCTCGAGCGGTAGACGTCGACCCGCAGGTCGCCCGCGGGGATCTCGAGCTCGACGGTCTCGTCCGGCTCGGGCATGACGAGCACGCCGGCGGCCGAGGTGTGGATGCGCCCCTGGGACTCGGTGACCGGCACGCGCTGCACGCGGTGCACGCCGCCCTCGTACTTCAGCCGCGACCACACGCCGTGACCGGGCTCGGGGGTCCCGCGCGCCTTCACGGCGACCGAGACGTCCTTGTAGCCGCCGAGGTCGGACTCGGTGGCGTCGAGCACCTCGGTCGACCAACCGGCCCGCTCGGCGAAGCGCAGGTACATCCGCAGCAGGTCGCCCGCGAACAGCGCGGACTCCTCGCCGCCCTCCCCCGCCTTGATCTCCAGGATCACGTCGCGGTCGTCGTCCGGGTCGCGCGGGACGAGCAGCCGCCGCAGCATCTCGGCGGCCTGCTCCTCGGCCGCCTGCAGGGCGGGGAGCTCCTCGGCGAACGCGGGGTCGTCGGCGGCCAGCTCGCGCGCGGCCTGGACGTCGTCGCGCGCGGTCAGCCACGCGGCCCGCGCCGCGACCACGGGCGTGAGCTCGGCGTAGCGGCGGGCCAGGCGCCGGGCGAGCGCCTGGTCGGCGTGGACCTCGGGGTCGGCCAGGCGGCGCTCGAGGTCGGCGTGCTCGGCGACGAGGGTGTCGACGGCGTCCTGCACGGTGACCTCCTGGTGGTCGCACGGGGGTGCGGCGGCGGGGCAAACACGACGGTGCCGGCACCCCGAGGGGGTACCGGCACCGCGGACGAGCTACTTGGCCTCGGCCGTGGCGTCCTTCTTGCCGTAGCGGGCCTGGAACCGGGCGACGCGGCCGCCGGTGTCCATGAGCTTCTGCTTGCCCGTGTAGAACGGGTGGCACTGGCTGCAGACGTCGGCGTGGATGCTGCCCGACGTGGCGGTGCTGCGCGTGGTGAACTGCGCGCCGCACGTGCAGGTGACCTGCGTCTCGACGTACTCGGGGTGGATGTTCTGCTTCACGATGCTCCTCGGTGGGGTGTCGGCCGCCGGGTCGTCCGCGCGGAGGGCGGGGACGTGAACCGGAACCAGCGGACCAGTGTGCCATGCACTGCCGCGTCCTTCACAACGCGGAGGCCGGAGGCGGCATTCCGGGCTCAGACCCGCAGGACGCCGCCCGGCTGGCCCGGCACGGCGTCGGGGTCGAAACGGGGCAGGGTCACCGTGAACGTCGTCCCGCTGCCCTCGACCGAGTCGACCTCGACCCGGCCCTCGTGGGCGGCGACGATGCCCGCGATGATCGCCAGCCCCAGGCCGGTGCCGGGGATCTGGCGCTGCGTGGCGTTCGTGGCCCGGTAGAAGCGGGTGAACAGCGAGGGCAGCTCGTCGGCCGGGATGCCGATGCCGGTGTCGGAGACCCGAACCAGCAGCTCGTCGGCGACGACCTCGACGCTGACCGTGACCCGCCCCCGCGCCGGCGTGAACTTCACGGCGTTGCCGACCAGGTTGAGCAGCATCCGGTCCATCTGGCCGGCGTCGCCGAGCAGCACCGCCTCGGGCGGCACCGGGAAGGCGTCGATGCCCACGCCCGCCGCCTCGGCCAGCGGGCGCAGCGAGGTGGCCACGTGGTCGACCACCCCGGCGAGGGCCACCGGCACCCGCTCGCTGCGCACAGCGCCGGACTCGACGCGCGAGATCATCAGCACGTCCTCGATGAGGTCGCGCAGCCGCTGGGTGTTGCGCCCGACGATCTCGAGCATGTTGTCCTGCATGGGCTGCAGCTCGCCGGCGTCGCCGTCGCGCATCATCTCGACGTAGCCCGCGATGCTGGTCAGCGGCGTGCGCAGCTCGTGGCTGATGGTCGACAGGAAGTCGGACTTGGTGCGGTCGAGCTCGCGCAGCTGGCCGACCACGCTGCTCTGCTGCTCGAACAGCCGGGCGTGGTGGACGGCGCGCGCCAGGTCTCCCGCGACGGTCTCGACCAGCCCGGCCTCGGCGGCGTCGAACCGCGCCCGCTCGGCGCTGCGCGCGCACACCAGGACGCCGATCCGCTCGACGCCCACCAGCACCGGCGCCACGACCATCGGGCCGGCCCCGGCGAAGCGGCGCGCCACGGCGATGGCGCTCGTGGTGCGGCTGCCGCCCTGCAGGTAGGCGCTGACGTCCTCGACGACCAGCGACTGGTGGCCGCGCGCGGCGACGGCGCCGGCGGACTCCAGCGGGTCGGTGGGCGCCGGCGGCTCGGGGTCGAGCTGGGGCAGGCCTGCCGTCGTCCACTGCGCGGCCACCGGCCCCATCCGGCCGGCCTCCACGAACCTCACGTGCACGCGGTCGGCGCGCACCATCGCCCCCAGGCCGGCCACGACCTCGTCGGCCACGGCGTCGGCGTGCAGGTGCTGGCGCATGCGGCGGTCGAGGTCGCGGGTCAGGCCGCGGACCTGCGCGCGCGAGAACTCGGCGTCGCGCAGCCGCAGGCTCTGCTCGGCCAGCCGGTTGACGCTCGCCGCGACGGCTCGCAGCTCGGCCGGCCCGTGCGCCTCGACCCGGGCGTCGAGGTCGCCGGCCGTGAGCCGGCGCAGGACGTCGCGCAGCGCGGTGAGCGGCGGCACGACCTGGCGCACCGTGAGCAGGGCCAGCGCCGCCAGGCCGAGGGCGGCCGCGACCGTGCTGATGACGAGCAGGACCAGGGCGACGGTGCGGCGGTGGTCGGCCGACCGCAGCTCGGCGTCGATGCCGTCGTCCAGCGCCGTCGCCGTCCGGTCGTTGAGGTCGAGGAACCCGGTCAGGGCCGCGCGGCTGGCGCCGTACTGCGCGCTGGCCTGCTCGCGGGTGCGCTCGCCGGCGACCACGGGCGCGGCGTACTGCTGGTACCAGGCGTCGAGCGCGGCGTCCTGCTGGGTGACGAGGGCGCAGGTGCCGTCGACGACCGCGCAGCCGGCGCGGGCCGCGTCGAGCGCGGGCTGGTAGCCGACCCACTGCGCGGCGAAGTCCTTGAGCAGCGCGCGGTCGCCCGCGATGAGGAAGCCGCGCAGGTCGGCCGCCGACGCGCTCACCGCGGCCCGCATGTCGTCGTTGGCCCGCTGCACGGGCAGCGCCCGGCTCGAGACGTCGCGCAGCGCGGACGTCGACGTGCGGGCCACCAGCAGGCCGGCCACCGCGGGCGCGACCACGAGCAGGCCGACCGCGACGAACGACACCACCAGCCGGGAGCGCATGCTCCAGGCGTCGCGTCGCTCGGTGGTGGTCACGTCGTGGTCCGGTCCCTGCTGTCGGACGTCGGCTGGGTCGGCTGCGACCCCGGCGTCTCCTGGGTCGCGAAGCCCACCCGCGTCATGGTGCCCCACTCGTAGCCGCTGCGGCGCAGCTCGTCCCACAGCCCGCGCAGCCGCCAGATCGCGGTCAGCTGCCGGTAGCCGACGTTCTCGACCACGGCCGAGGCGACGATCAGCACCAGGTCGCGCCAGCGCCGGTAGCGGTGGAACGAGAACTCCTCGAGCGCGGCCGAGGCGACGGTGAGCAGGAAGGCGTAGCCGAAGGCCACGACCGTGAACAGGATCGCGAACGGCACGTTGACCGCGCCGACGGCGAGCCCTGCCAGCATCGCGACCAGGCCGACGAGCTCGACCACCGGCGCGATCAGCTCGAACACCACGTAGTACGGCAGGGTGATCATCCCGATCCGGCCGTAGCGCGGGTTGAGGATCATGTCGCGGTGCCGCCACAGCGTCTGGGTCAGGCCCCGGTGCCAGCGGCGACGCTGCCGGCCGAGCACGGCGCGGGTGGGCGGCACCTCGGTCCAGACCGCCGGTTCGGGCACGAAGACCACCCGGTAGTCGCGGTGGTCGCGGCGCATCGTGCGGTGGATGCGCGTCACGAGGTCGAAGTCCTCGCCCAGGTTGGTG
Organism: Angustibacter peucedani; assembly: GCF_054779595.1. NCBI lineage: Bacteria > Bacillati > Actinomycetota > Actinomycetes > Kineosporiales > Kineosporiaceae > Angustibacter > Angustibacter peucedani. Next base: position 6,037 of record NZ_BAAGXY010000017.1, on the reverse strand, counting down.
ACGTCGAGCCCCCCCACCTCGACCACGACGTCGCGGCGGAACATGCCGAACGCGCCGGAGATGATGGCGAGCGCGCCGAGGCGCGACCAGCCGGTGCGGCCCATGAGGAAGGCCCGCAGGTACTCGACCGCCTGGATCCGGGGCAGCCAGGTGCGCGGCATCCGGACGTCGACGACCCGGCCGGCCTGCACGGCGCAGTCGTTGACCGCGCGCACCACGCCACCGGTGGCGACGACGCGCGCGGGGTCGTCGGCGAAGGGCTTGCTGACCAGCAGCAGCGCGTCGGTGTCGAGCAGCGAGTCGGCGTCGACGAAGCAGACCAGCGGGTAGCGGGCGACGTTGACGCCCATGTTGAGCGAGTCCGAGCGGCCGCCGTTCTCCTTGCGCACCACCACGAGCGGGGCCGACGCCGAGACGTGCACGTCGACCAGGTCGCCCAGCGTGGTGACGTCGCGCGGCACCTCGCGCGGCACCGGCCGCAGGTCGAACGCGGCGTCCAGCACCGCGAAGGTGTCGTCGGTGCTGCCGTCGTCGACCACGACGACCTCGAACTCGGGGTAGCGCAGCGCGAGCATCCCGCGCACCGACTCGACGATGCCGACGGCCTCGTTCCACGCGGGCACGATCACCGACACCGGAAGGGTCAGCGGGCTGGCGTGCGCCTCGTCGTAGCCGGCGAAGGGCACGCGGCGCAGCTGGCGGGCGAACTCGAGCGAGGCCAGCACGAGCAGCAGGAGGTAGGAGCTGTTGATCGCCAGGAAGTAGACCAGGACGCCGACGTCGAAGATCGCCAGCAGCTGCACGATGCCGGGCCGCATCGTCTCCAGGAAGCCGCTCACGGCGTCACCGTCGAGGGGCGCGGGGCGCTGAGGTCGTTCATGGCGAGCGCCTCGGCCGCGTACGCGGCGGACGGGCCGCCCTCGGCCGCCAGCACCTCGAGGCGCTCGACGGCCCGGGGGCCGAGGCCCGACATCGCGCGGGCCGCGTTGCTCGCCACCCGGTGCTGGGCGTCGACCAGCAGGGGCTCCAGCAGCCGCACCGCCTCGGGACCGCCGACCTCGCCGATGGCGCGGGCCGCCACCGCGCGCAGGGCCGGCGGCTCGTCCGGGCCGAGGCAGCGGTTCAGCACCGCCAGCGCGCTCGGGACGCCGATCCGCCCGAGCGCCCGGGCGCAGCGGATCCGCACGTCCTCGTCGAGGTCGTGCAGCGCGTGGCTGCCGAGCACGCCCACCGCCGTCACCGCACCGCCGAGGCCGAGGATCTCGGCCGCGACGGCCCGCGCCTCGGAGTCCTGCGCCGTCATGGCGTCGACCAGCACCGGCGCGGCGCCCGGCCCGAGCCGGGCCAGGCTGCGCGCCACGATGCGCAGCGGCACGGCGTGCGCGTCGCTCACCGAGTCGACCAGCGGGCCGGCCGAGCGCGGGTCGCCGATCTCGCCCAGCGCGCGGGCCGCGACGATCCGCACCTCGGGGTCGCGGTCGTGCAGCAGCATGTGCTCGAGCTCGTCCCGCGGCGCGTGCTCGCCCAGCAGTCCCAGCAGCTCGGCCGAGCGCGCGCGGCGCACGGCCCCGCGGCCGCGCAGGCGACGGGTGTGGCGCGCGATGGTGCCGCGGCGGTCGAGCAGGTCGACCAGCGACTCGCGGGCGTCGCCGCGCAGCTTGCGCACCATCGAGACGACGATCGGCTCGAGCGCCTGCCAGCTGCGGTCGTCGACCGCGAGCAGCTGCTCGACGTGCGTGGCGTCCGGGTCGTCGTCCACGACCAGCGCGACGAGCAGCGGGCGGTACGGCTCGGCCAGGTCGCGCTCGCGGCGGTCGGCGCGCAGCCGCAGGCTGCGGCGCAGCACGATGGCCAGGCCGAGCACGAGCACCAGCAGCGCGATCGCCAGGCCGCCCGCGGCGAAGGCGGCGCCGATGCTCACGTCGTGCTGCGGGCCAGGACGGCCTGGACCCGGCTCAGCAGCTCGCGCGGGCTGAAGGGCTTGACCACGTAGTCGTCGGCGCCGAGCGAGAAGCCGGACTCGACGTCCGCCTCCTGGGCCTTGGCGGTGAGCAGGATGACGCGCGTCGCGCCGACCTCGGCGTGGGCCCGGATCTCCTGCAGCACCTGGGTGCCGCTGCGCCCCGGCATCATCACGTCGAGCACCGCGAGGTCGGGACGGTGCTCGAGCACCTGCGCGAGCGCGCCGTCGCCGTCCCCGGCGGTCAGCACGGTGTACCCGGCGGCCTCGAGCTTGAACACCACGAGGTCGCGGATGTCACGGTCGTCGTCGGCGACGAGCACCGTGGTCACGGAGGGCCTCCAGGGGTGCGCGGACGTGCGGACGGACGACCCACCCTCGTCCGGTGTGGATCAGTATGCCCGTCGACGCAGCGCGATCGCGGCAGCGGACGCGCCGACGGGCCCGACCGCCGCGCGGTGACCGGGCCCGTCGGGCGGTACGGCTCAGTCCTCGTCGTTGCTGCTGCTCTTGCCGGGGACCGGCGTGGTCTTCTGCACCTGCATGAGGAACTCGGTGTTGCTGCGGGTCTCCTTCAGCTTGGAGATCAGCAGCTCGAGCGCCTGCTGGGAGTCCAGGCCCGACAGCACGCGCCGCAGCTTCCACGAGACCTGCAGCTCCTCGCGGCCGAGCAGGATCTCCTCGCGCCGGGTGCTCGACGGGTTGACGTCGACCGCCGGGAAGAGCCGCTTGTCGGCCAGGCGGCGGTCGAGCCGCAGCTCCATGTTCCCGGTGCCCTTGAACTCCTCGAAGATCACCTCGTCCATCTTCGAGCCGGTCTCGACGAGCGCGGTGGCCAGGATCGTCAGCGAGCCGCCGTTCTCGATGTTGCGCGCCGCGCCGAAGAACCGCTTCGGCGGGTAGAGCGCGCTCGAGTCGACGCCGCCGGACAGGATCCGGCCGCTGGCGGGCGCGGCCAGGTTGTACGCGCGGCCCAGGCGGGTGATCGAGTCGAGCAGGACGACGACGTCGTTGCCCATCTCGACCAGGCGCTTGGCCCGCTCGATGGCCAGCTCGGCCACCGTCGTGTGGTCCTCGGCCGGCCGGTCGAAGGTCGAGGCGATGACCTCGCCCTTCACCGTGCGCTGCATGTCCGTGACCTCCTCGGGGCGCTCGTCGACGAGCACGACCATGAGGTGGGCCTCGGGGTTGTTGGTGGCGACGGCGTTGGCGATGGCCTGCAGGATCAGCGTCTTGCCGGCCTTGGGCGGCGAGACGATCAGGCCGCGCTGGCCCTTCCCGATCGGCGAGACCAGGTCGATGATCCGCGTGGTCAGCGTGGTCGCGTCGGTCTCCAGGCGCAGGCGCTCCTGCGGGTACAGCGGCGTGAGCTTGCCGAACTCGACGCGCTTCTTGGCGTCCTCGGGGCTCATGCCGTTGACGGTGTCGAGCCGCACCAGCGCGTTGAACTTCGCGCCGCGGCCGCCGCCACCGCTCTGCTCGCCCTCGCGCGGCTGGCGCACGGCGCCGGTCACCGCGTCGCCCTTGCGCAGGCCGTTCTTCTTGACCTGGCCGAGCGAGACGTAGACGTCGTTCGGGCCGGGCAGGTAGCCGGACGTGCGCACGAAGGCGTAGCTGTCGAGGACGTCGAGGATGCCGGCGACCGGCAGCAGGACGTCGTCCTCGCTGATCTCGGGCTCGTCGTTCAGGCCCTGGCCGGGCTCGCCGGTGCGACCGCCGCGCCGCTTGCGGTCGCGGTAGCGGCCGCGGCGACGGCGACCGCCGCCGTCCTCGTCGTCGAACCGGTCGCCCTGCTGGTTCTGGTTCTGGTTCTGGTTCTGGTTCTGGTTCTGGTTCTGGCCCTGGTTCTCGTTCTGGCCCTGCTGGCGGTTCGGCTGGTTCTGCTGCTGGCCGCCCTGGGCCTGGCCCTGCTGGCGGTCGCGCTGCGGACGGTCCTGCGGCTCGCGCTGCGGACGGTCCTGCTGCCGGTCCTGCTGCCGGTCCTGCTGCCGGTCCTGCTGCCGGTCCTGCTGGCGGTCCTGCTGCGGACGCTCCTGCTGGCGGTCCTGCTGCTCGCGCTGCGGGCGCTCCTGCTGCGGCTCGCGCGCCGCGGGGGCGTCGTCCGCCGCCGGCTTCTCGGCCCGGGCCGGGCGGGTGGTGCTGGCGGTGCTGGCGGTCTTGCCGCCGCCGCCCCGGCGCTCGCCGATGGCGGCGATCAGGTCGCTCTTGCGCATGCGGCCGGTGCCGGTGATGCCCAGGTCGGCGGCCAGGGCCTGCAGCTCGGGGAGCCGCTTGCCGCTCAGGCCGCCGCTCGCCGGGCGGGACGCGCCGCCGCTCGCCGCGTCCGAGGACGCCGGGGCAGCAGCGCGTTCGGTGGTGTCGGTCACGAAGGATCCTTCTCCCCTCGTCGCGGCCGGTCTGCGGCCGCGAGGTCTGCGCACCCGGGCGATGTCGCGGGGTGCGGTGTCGTCATCCGTGCGAGAGGGCAGGCCCGTCCAGAAGGGCGGGTCGGCCCGTGGTTCGGATTCGCCGGGTCGAGCCCTGGTGGGCCGGGACCGAGATGGCGACTGCGTCGGCTTCCGGATCGCGGGGGGCGCGCCGGAGCGAGGACGCGTGATCACGATAACACCACCGCCCGACCGGTGCTCCCGTCACCACGCCGGGCCGCACGGTCGGCTCAGCGGCACGGTCGGCTCAGCGGCACGGACGGCTCAGGCCAGCCGCACCTGCGGTTCCGTGCCGGCCGCGACGTCGTCCAGCGACACCGCGCGGTCGGGGACGCCGGTCTCCACCCGCAGCGGCGCGAGCGTCCCGAGCGACTCGGCCACGACCACCGCGTCGTCGCCCGGCAGCAGCCGGAAGTCCGCGGGCGGGTTGACCTCGGTGCGCCCGCCCCGGGTCACGGCCAGCAGGGTCGCGCGGTGGTCGCCGCGCAGCCGCTGCGACAGCTCGTCGACCGACAGCCCGACGTACTCGGCAGGCAGGTCGACCCGGTACAGCTCGGAGCCCTCGCCGCCGCTGACGATGTCGGCGACCACGTTGGTCAGCCCGGGGTAGAGAGCCGAGCGGGCGAGCAGGTGCGAGGCCAGCCGCGAGCTGACCAGGATCTCGTCGGCGTGCGCGCGCTCGAGGTGCGGCACGTGCGCCGGGTTGTTGACCTCGACCACGGTGCGCACCTGCGGCGCCATCGACTCGATCGCCATCACGGTGAGGATCGAGCGCATGTCGGCCTCGTTGCTGCCGTCGGCCGGGAACACCACGGCCGCGCGGGCCTCGGCGATGCCCGCCCGGGCCAGCTCGCCGGCGTCCGTCGCGTCGCCGCGGACGAAGTAGACGTCGGGCCCGGCCGGGTTCTTCTCGACGTCGTGCACCAGCACGACGCGCACGTCGTAGTCGTCGCCGCGCATCTCGGCGACCAGCTCGCGCGCGGTGGCGTTCCACCCGCACACGACCACGTGGTCGCGGTACCCCGCTGCGCCCATGCCCTGGCCCTCCTTGAGCAGGATGTCGATGACGACGCCGACCAGGGCGCCGGTGAGGGTCGCGACGATCGCGACGCCGAACAGCACCATCAGCCAGCTGATGACGCCCGAGACCGGGTTGGTCACGTAGCTGGCGTCGCCCGACCCCAGCACCGAGGTGACGGCCCAGTAGAAGCTGGCCCACAGGCTGGACGCGAAGTGCGCGGGCGAGTCCTTGGGCTTCTCGACCAGGGTGACGAGCAGCGCCGCTACCAGCAGCACGACGAGCAGCCCGAGCAGGGCACGCCGGACGAAGCCGCGCTGCGCTCCCCCGGTGATCCGCCGCGCGTGCCACAGCAGGCGGCGCGCGAGCGGGACGTCGACGAGCGCGGCGAGGCGGGCCCGCACCCGCGGACGTGGTCGCTGCACGCTGGCTCCGCTCTCCCCCCGCGGCGGATCGTCCCGTGCGCGCGACGGGCGCGGCAACCGGTTCGACGGAACGTCCGGTTCGTCCCGACGTCCGCGCTCGGCCGGGCGCTCGCGCTCAGGCCAGCGGCGTGGCGAGCGCTCCGGCCGTCTCGACGTCCGGCGCGAGGGCGCGCCACCCCGGGCCGGCCGCGGCGGCGCAGGCCGGGCG
>NZ_BAAGXY010000016.1:0-28134 GCF_054779595.1 Angustibacter peucedani | reverse complement strand
CCCGTCGCCGACGTCCTCCCGGACGCCACGGACGCCGCGGCCGACCGACGTCCCGACGCGGGCCGCGGCGGACGACGAGGCGGCCCCGCTGCCCGTCGTCCGGCCGACGACGAGCGTGCCGACGACGGCGCCGGCGGCCCCCGCCCCCTCGACGACCACGCGGCCGGCCGAGCCGGAGCCGACGACGTCCGAGCCCGAGCCGTCGACGTCGACCACGACTCCCCCGCCCGCACCGGACGCCCACGACCCGGTGGCCGGCGCCGACGACGTGACCCTCGACGAGGACTCACCCGCCACGCCCCTCGACCTGCTGGGCAACGACTCCGACGCGGACGGCGACACACTCGTCGTCGTCTCGACGACCGGCGCCGCGAAGGGCACGGTCTCGCTCAGCGGCGGCCAGGTGACCTACACGCCGGACGCCGACGCCTACGGGAGCGACGCCTTCAGCTACACCGTCAGCGACGGCACCGGCCGGACGGCGGACGCTGCGGTCGACGTGACCGTTGCGCCGCAACCGGATGCGCCGGTCGCGGGCGACGACACCCTGTCGGTCGACGAGGACGACCCGGCCACGCCGGTCGACGTCCTGGCCGGCGACACCGACGCGGACGGCGACACCCTGTCGGTCTCGTCGGTGGGCGCGGCCGCGCACGGCTCGGTCGCGCTGTCTGGCGGCACGGTCACGTACGCGCCCGACGCCGACTACGACGGGCCGGACTCGTTCTCCTACACCGCGGACGACGGCACCGGCCGCACCAGCTCGGCCACCGTGACGGTCACCGTCTCACCTGTCGAGGACGCACCGGTCGCCGCCGACGACGCCTACTCGGTGCAGGTCGGCGACCCGGTCGCGGGCTCGGTGCTCGACAACGACAGCGACGAGGACGGCGACGCGCTGACGGTGGTGTCGGACGACAGCCCGGACCTCGACGTCGCGGCCGACGGCACCTTCTCGTGGACGCCCTCGGCGCCGGGCTCGACGACGTTCACCTACGTCGTGGACGACGGCACCCTGACCACCACCGGCACCGTGACCATCACGGCGACCGCGGCTCCCCCGACCTCGCAGTCGCTGTACCTGCGCGGCGGCGACACGTTGTCGGTGGGCGTGCTGTCGCCGACGGCGCCGCTGTCGGCCCCGACCGACTGGGACGGCGACGGCGACCCCGGGCTCACGATCAAGCACGGCGACATGAAGGTGACCGAGCTGGACGTCCGCAAGTTCCAGCTGTGGTCCTACCCCGTCGGCGCTGGCGGCCTCGCCCTCGACGGGCCGGTGCAGCTGCGCCTGTGGAGCTCGCCGGAGCTCAAGGCCGACAAGGCCGTCGACTACGCGGTCTGGGTCGACGACTGCGACGCGCTCGGCCTGACGTGCGTGCCGGTCGTGAGCTCGGTGAAGGTGCACGTCGACGACTGGACGACGACCACCACCTGGGAGCAGCGCACCATCACGGTCGGCAGCGCGCAGCACACCGTCGCGGCGGGTCGGCAGCTGCGGCTGCGGCTGATGTTCGGCCACGAGGACCTCTGGCTGCCGCTGGACGCCGCGCACCCGAGCGAGCTGCTGCTCGGCACCGGCTGAGGCCGCGCGAGCCCTTGCCCCAGACCGGGACGAGGCGGACAGTGAGGCATGACCTCCTCGCCGCGGTTCCGTCGTCCGGTCGTCTCGGCGCTCGTCGCGGGGGTGGCGGCAGCGCTGGCCCTGCCGCTCGTCGCGGTGTCGCCGGCAGCCGCCGCGACACCTGACACCTACCTGTCGCGGCGGGTGGCCGACGGGACGTTCCACGAGCCCACGGCCGCTGCGGCGTCGCCCACCGGCGCGGGCAACAACCGGATCTACGTCGTGGAACGACGCGGCACGGTGGCGCGCTACGACGTCGACCTGGCGCGGCCGCTGGCGGGCTACTACCTCGACCTGCGGTCGGTGGTGAACGACAGCGGCGGCGAGCAGGGCCTGCTCGGGCTGGCGTTCGACCCGAAGTTCGCGAGCGGGCGGCCGTACGTCTTCGCCAGCTACACGCGCTCGGACGGCGCGCTGGTCGTGGTGCGGCTCAAGGCTTCTCGGCCGTCGGCGTACACGATCTCGGCCAGCACGCGCCGCACGGTGCTCGTCGTGCCGCATCCCGGGCAGTCGAACCACAACGGCGGCAACCTGATGTTCGGCAAGGACGGGTTCCTCTACATCGGCACGGGTGACGGCGGCGGCGCGGGCGACCCGGGCGACAACGCGCGCGACCGCACGGTGCTCAACGGCAAGGTCCTGCGCCTCGACACCGCGCACTCGTGCGGCGGCAAGCTCTACTGCTCGGCGCGCGGCAACCCGTTCGCGTCGTCGTCGACCTACCGGCACGAGATCTACCTCTACGGCGTGCGCAACCCCTGGAAGTTCTCGCAGGACCCGGTCACCGGCACGCTCTGGATCGGGGACGTCGGGCAGGACGCCTACGAGGAGGTCGACCGCGTCGCGACGCCAGCGACGGTGTTCGACCTCGGCTGGCCGTGCCGCGAGGGCTTCGCGTCGTACTCGTCCGGCCGGTGCGGGTCCGCCGCGCGCCAGGACCCGCTGCTCGCCTACTCGCACAGCGTGGGCGAGTCGATCACCGGCGGGTACGTCTACCGCGGCAAGGCCTTCCCGCAGATCGTGGGGCGCTACCTGTTCGCGGACTTCATCAGCGGCACGCTCTTCTCCACCGGCAGCTCGGGCGTCTACCGCACCGAGGCGTCGCTCGGCGGCATCACGACGTTCGCGCAGTCGGCGTCCCGCGAGCTCTTCGTGCTGACGTACGGCGGCGGCATGCACCGCGTCATGGCCCGCTGAGGTGGCCCGGGTCCCGAGCGGGCGGTTCGTCGAGCTGGACTGGCAGCAGACGCCGATGGGCGAGATCAGCCTGCGGCGACGCGCCCACGCCCAGCTCGGGGTCGACGTCTACGAGGCGAAGCTCGGCGACGAGCACCTGATGTCGACGCTGTTCACGGCGTCGGAGGAGGCGCTGGCCCGGCTCGGCCTGGCCGAGTTCGACGACGAGCACGGCCCGCTGGACGTGCTGGTCGGCGGCCTGGGCCTGGGGTACACCGCCGTCACCGCCCTGGCCGACCCGCGGGTGCGCCACCTGGTGGTGGTCGAGGCGCTGGCGCCGGTGGTCGACTGGCACCGCCGCCGGCTGCTGCCCCTGTCCCAGCAGCTCACGGCCGACCCGCGCACCGAGCTGGTCACCGGCGACTTCTTCGCCCTGGCCCGGGACGGCGGCCTGCCCGGCACCAACCCGGCCGGGCGCGGGTACGACGCCCTGCTCGTCGACATCGACCACACCCCGAGCCACCTGCTGCACCCCTCGCACGCCGACCTCTACACCGCCGACGGGTTGGCGCGGCTGCGCGAGCAGCTGGCGCCGAGCGGTGTCTTCGGCCTGTGGTCCGACGCGGCGGCCGACGAGGAGTTCCTGGCGCGGCAGCAGACGGTGTTCGCCCGGGCGCGGGCCGAGCGGGTCGAGTTCGCCAACCCGCTCACGGGCGGGACGTCGTCCAGCACCGTGTACCTGGCCCGCACCGCGCCGTAGCGCGACCCGGCCGCGGCGACGCCTCACATCCGCATGCCGCCGGACGCCTCGACCCGCTGCCCGGTGATCCAGCCCGCGCCCTCGGCCAGCAGCGCCGCCGCCGCGCGGCCCACGTCCTCGGCCTCGCCGACCCGGCCCATCGCGGTCACCGAGGCCACCATCCCGCGGTAGCCCTCGTCGTCCCGGATGCGTCCGCCGGCGAAGTCCGTGGCGGTGGCGCCAGGGGCGAGCACGTTGACGGCGATGCCGCGAGGCGCGAGCGCGACGGCGAGGTAGCGGGTGGCTACCTCGATCCCGCCCTTGGCCGCGGCGTAGGCGAGGTACGGGCCGCCGACGAAGCGGGCGAGGCCGGTCGAGAAGTTCAGGACGCGGCCGCCGTCCTCGATCATCGGGGCCAGCGCCTGGGTGAGCAGCACCGGTCCGCGCACGTGCACCGCGTGCATGGCGTCGAGCGCCTCGGCGGTGATCTCGCCGAGCGGGGTGTCGGCGCCGACGCCGGCGTTGTTGACGACCACGTCGACCGTCTCGCGCTGCCAGGTGGCGCGCAGCACCTCGCGGAGCTCGGCGACGAAGGGCGCGAAGTCGGTGGTCTCGGCGGTGTCGAGCTGCAGCGCCGCGGCTCGTCGTCCGCGCTGCTCGACCTCGGCGACGACGTCGGCCGCCAGGTCGGCGTTGCCGCGGTAGGTCAGGACGACGTCGGTGCCGCCGTCCGCGAGAGCCAGCGCGGTGGCGCGGCCGAGGCCGCGGCTGCCGCCGGTGACGAGGGCGATGCGGGTCATGGTGGTCTCCTCCGGTGGGGTTCGGTTCCCCTCCACCGTCACGGATCCGGGCGAGGGCAACCAGCACCCGTCGATCCGGGGAGCGGCGGTCCCTGGCTGGCGACCGCCGGCTCGGCGAGGATGGGGGCATGGACCGCCCGCAGCTCGCCGACTTCCTGCGCACGCGCCGCGAGGCGTTGGCGCCCGAGGACGTCGGCCTGCCGCGCGGGCCGCGCCGGCGCACCCCCGGCCTGCGCCGCGAGGAGGTCGCGACGCTCGTCGGGATGTCGTCGGACTACTACGGGCGGCTCGAGCAGCAGCGCGGTCCGCAGCCGTCCGAGCAGATGACGGCGGCGCTCGCCCGCGGCCTGCACCTGAGCCACGACGAGCGCGACCACCTGTACCGGCTGGTCGGCCACGCGGTGCCCGAGCGCGGCGTCGTGAGCGAGCACGTGTCGCCCGGGCTGATGCGGGTGCTCGAGGGGCTGGACGGCGTGCCCGCCCAGGTGATGAGCGAGCTCGGCGAGGCGCTGGCGCAGACCCCGCTGGCGCGTGCGCTGCTCGGGAACCGCAGCGACCGCAACGGTTTCGAGCGCTCGACGGTGTACGCGTGGTTCACCGACCCGGCATCGCGCGACGTGTACCCGGCGGACGACCAGCTCGAGCACGGCCGGTCGTTCGTGGCCGAGCTGCGCGCGGTCTACGCCAAGCGCGGGCCGTCGTCGCGGGCCGGTCGGCTCGTCGACGAGCTGCTCGCGACGAGCGAGGAGTTCGCGGCCATCTGGGCCGACCACGAGGTGCGCGCGAAGCACCCGCGCACCAAGCGGCTGCAGCACCCCGAGGTCGGCGTCATGTCGTTGCAGTGCCAAGTGCTCGTCGATCCCGAGGACGGCCAGCAGCTGCTCGTCTTCACCGCCACGCCCGGCAGCCCGGACGCCGAGAAACTGCGGCTGCTCGAGGTCGTCGGCACGCAGTCGCTCGTGGGGTAGTCAGGACACGTCTGCAGGCAGAGGTGGTGCTCGTCCCGCGCGCGTAGCCTCGGCCCATGAGCGCCCTGCCCGCAGCGTCCGGGTTCTTGCGACGCGCCCGGCGCGGCGGATGGCGGCGGGCCGGCCTGGTGCTCGACGTCGGCCTCGCGGTCGTCGCCGCCGCCCTGGCACTCGCCTCCTTGCTGGCCACGGACGTCGACACGGTGGATCCCCGGCTGCACGACCCCGACCTCCTCGCCGCCGTCGCCACCGTCGTGGCAGCGGGCGCGCTGGCCTGGCGCCGCAGCCGGCCGGTGGTGTCCTACGTCGTCTTCGTCGTCGGTGCGGTGGTGGTGAGCGCGACGTACCACTACATCGGCCTGCTGTCCGTGCTCATGCTGCTGAGCTTGTTCTCCTTGGCGACGTACGGGAGCCGGCGGGACGGCGTGCTCGGCCTGGGCGCCGGCGCGGCGGTGTTCGTCGGGTTGGGACTGGCAGGCGTGCCCGACCTGCGCACCAAGGACGTCCTGCTCGCGATCGCGCTCCTCGTCGCGTCGTGGGCCGTCGCCGAGGCGCTGCGGGCCCGGCGCGACCAGCAGCGCGGGCAGGTGCTGGCCGCGCTGACCCACGAGCGGCTGCGCATCGCCCGCGAGCTGCACGACGTGGTGGCGCACAGCATGTCGCTGATCGCGGTGCAGGCCGGGGTGGGCGCGCACGTGATCCGCTCCGACCCGGCCGCGGCCCAGCAGTCGCTCGAGGTCATCGCCGACACCAGCCGTCGGGCGCTCGAGCAGACCCGCTCCATGCTGGGGGTGCTGCGCGCAGAGACCGAGGAGGGCACCCGCCCGCCCACGCAGGGCGTCGACGACCTGCCAGCGCTGGTCGACGACGTCCGGGCGGCCGGGCTCGAGGTCGAGCTGGTGCGCGCCGGCTCGACCGACGCCCTCGACCCGGCCGTGTCGCTGGCGGCCTACCGCGTGGTGCAGGAGTCCCTGACCAACGTCATCAAGCACTCGGCGGCCTCGTCCGCGACGGTCCGGGTGGTCGCCGGCGACCGTGAGATCGCGGTCGAGGTGAGCGACCCCGGGCCGCGGCGCGAGCCGTCCGGCCGCCCGGGCGCGGGTGCCGGTGCCGGCCACGGCCTGGTCGGGCTGGGCGAGCGGGCCCGGCTGGTCGGCGGCACCCTGCAGCACGGCGCCGACCGCGACGGCTTCCGGGTGCGGGCCTGCCTGCCGACGGGAGCGGGCCGGTGATCCGCGTCGCGGTGGTCGACGACCAGGACCTCGTGCGCGCCGGGTTCGTCCTGCTGCTGCGCTCGGCGCCGGACGTCGAGGTGGTGGGTGAGGCGCGCGACGGGCTCGAGGCGGTGGCGCTGTGCCGGCGGACGTCGCCCGACGTGGTGCTCATGGACGTGCGGATGCCGCACCTGGACGGCTTGGCTGCCACCCGGACGGTCCTGGCCGACCCCGCGTGCCGCGGCACCCGCGTGCTCGTGCTGACGACGTTCGACGACGAGGACCTGGTGGTCGAGGCGCTGCGCTCGGGAGCGAGCGGCTTCCTGCTCAAGGAGACCCGCCCCGACCAGCTGCTCGAGGCGATCGCGGTCGTCGCGGCGGGCGAGGCGCTGCTGCACCCTCGGGTGACGCGGCGGCTCATCGAGAGGTTCGCCGCGCTGCCCGACGCCGGCCGCCCGGCCCGCGACGACGGCCTGACCGACCGCGAGCGCGAGGTGCTGCTCGAGGTGGCGCGCGGTCTGTCGAACCACGACATCGCGGCCCGGCTGCACCTGGGCTACGGCACGGTCAAGACGCACGTCAGCCACCTGCTGACCAAGCTGGGGTTCCGTGACCGCGCGCAGCTGGTGATGTACGCCTACGAGTCCGGGCTGGCCGTCCCAGGGCGCGGCTAGCTCTGCCTGCAGACCTGCGCGTGCGCGTCGCCAGCCAGACGCGGCCGACCCCGCCTGACGGCCAGGCTCGAGGCATGCAGACCACCGAGATCGCCCGGCCCAGCCGGACCCCGTTGCGCGACGTCCTGGCCTTCAGCGGCCTCACCTACGCCTTGGCGCTGGCCGTGGCCCTCGCCTTCCCCGACGCCCACATCAACGTGCTCTTCAACTCCCTCGTGCCGGTCGTGGCCGTCACGGTGCTGACCTTCACCCTGGTCCGCCGCGGCGGCCGCCGCGAGCTGTGGCGATCGTTCGGCCTGCGCCGATCGGGTCGGCGGACGTGGGGCGCGGCGTTCGCCGTCCCGCTCGCACTGTGCGGCGGGGCGTTCGGGACCGCGCTGCTGGTCGGTGCCGGGACCCTGAAGCCTTTGCACATCACCGGGTCCACGGCGAGCAACTTCGTGGTCAACACCGCGATCAACCTGGTGATCACCGTGCTGTTCGCGCTGAGCGAGGAGATCGGGTTCCGGGCCTTCATGCTGCCGCGCGTGCAGCAGCTCACGGGCCGGCGCCGCGCGGCCGTCGTGACCGGCTTCGCCCACGCGCTGTTCCACCTCCCGCTCATCCTGCTCGCGACCACCTACGACGCGGTCGGCTCGCGCTGGGTCGTCGCCCCGGTGGTGGTCGTGACGGTCACCGCGGCCGGTGTCTTCTACGCCTGGCTGCGCGACCGCTCGGGCACCGCGTGGTCGCCCGCCGTCGGGCACGGCGTCGCGAACGTGACCTTCGACCTCGGCCTGGTGGCCGTGGCCTCGACGACCGCCGGCAGCCTCGACACGGTCGCCGGCGAGAGCGGCTTCGCGACGCTCGGCGTCGTGGTGGTCGCAGCGGTCGTGCTGCTGGCCCGGGCCCGGGTGTGGAGGTCCCGGCCCGCCGTCGAGCCGGTCGACGCCCCGGCGCACGAGCTCGTCGACGTCCGCTGACCTCGCGGGCCGCGCGGGCCGTCGCCTCCGGGCGGCGGCCCGCGCCGCGCGTCACCGTGCGGGAGCCGAACCGGTGCGCGCGAGGCTGCCGAACGCCACGACGAGGACGACGTTCACCGGCACCGCGACCGCCGCGATGTTGCCGATGTGCGCGACCGGCCAGAAGACGATCGCGACGAGGACCAGCGCGGCCTGCCAGCGTCGACCGAGCCGCGCCAGCGCCCAGGCGACGAGTGCGAACGAGAGCGGGAAGAACAGGCCGAGCGGCTTGATCAGGTTGGCCGCACCCGGCTGGTCGACGAGGGCGGTGTCCCCCAGCGACAGGTGGATGGTGTCGAAGCCGTAGGCGACGTTGCCGGCCATCCCGACCAGCCCGGTGAGGACGACGGCCGCGCGCAGCCGCGAAGCACGGGGCAGCCACTCGGCGACCCGCAACACGACGAACCCGTACGCGATGGCGCCCAGGACGTGCAGGACGCCGGCGGTGGCGTCGTCCCAGCCCCGGGCGGCGTAGGTCGAGTCGGCGGCCAGGTAGAGCAGCGGGGCGACGACGAGCGAGGCCGTCAGCAGGGCGGACGTCGGCGTGCCGTCGGCGGTGTCGGCGTCCGGGGTCGTGGTGGTCGGGGCGGCGTGCGCTGAGGTGGTCATGCGGCCACGCTCGCGGCGACGGTGCCGTCGCCACCACGGGGTTGACCCTGAGACGGCATGTGCAGGGAAAACCCTGCCCCGCAGGGGGTGCCGCGCGTGCCACGATGCCGACGTGACCGACGACCGCCCGCCTGCCGTGCGGGGCGCCGTGCCCTGGGTGGTGCTCAGCGCCGTGGTGGTGGCGGTGACGGTCGGCTTCGCGCAGGGCGTGTGGCTGTCGAACCTGCACAACGGCCTCTTCGCGCTGGCGTTCACGGGCGTGGGCACGTACGTGCTGGTGCAGCGGCCGGGCAGCCGCGAGGGCGCGCTGTTCGTGGCGACTGGGCTGGTCGAGGCGGTGCTGTTCCTCGGGCGGCAGCTGGCGCACTCCCCCGACGGCGGCGGTCGGTGGTGGCCGTGGCTCGGCGTGTGGCCGGTGGTCGTCGGGCTGGCGCTGACGACGCTGTCGGTGATCGGGTTCCCGGACGGGCGGCTGCCGTCGGCGCGCTGGCGATCGGTCGTGGCGGTGGTGGCCGTGGTCACGGTCGTGTGCGCGGTGCTGTCGGCGCTGTGGCCGGTCGAGTACGTGTCGGCCGGCGTGACGGCGGTGCACCCGGTGCACGCGGTGGCGCCCGACGGGGTCCAGACCCTGTGGTCGGCGCTGGCGCACCCGGCGTACGTGGCGTTCCAGGTGCTGTGGGTGGTCGCGGTCGTGCAGCGCTGGCGGACGTCGAGCGGCACCGTCCGCAGCCAGCTGGCCTGGGTGCTGATGGCCGCCGGGGTGTCGGTGGTGGCCCTGGTCGTCGGGCTGGTCGGGTGGCGGTCGCCCCGGGCGGGGTTGCTGACCGCGACGGTGCTGCCGCTCGCCGCGGGCTGGGCGGTCGTGCACGGGCAGCGGCTGGCCGCCTACCGCGCGCTGACCTGGCTGTCGCGCAGCTCGCCCGACGCGATCGACCTGCCGGAGCAGTTCACCGCCGCGGTCGCGCAGGCGCTGGGTGCGCGCTCGGCGACGCTGGTGATCGGCGCGGACGACGCCGCGCGAGCGCTGGGGGCTCGCGCGGCGGACCGGGCGGTGCGACCGGTGGTGCGCGGCGGCTCGCCGGTGGGGGCGCTCGTGGTCGAGGGCCTGCCGCACGGGGGTTCGCTGTCGATGGCCGAGCAACGGCTGCTCGACGACCTCGCGGCGCAGGCCGCCCTCGTCGTCGAGCACCAGAGCCTGTCGGCGGCCATCGCGCGGCAGCGGCGGGCCGGGCGGCTCGACCGGCTCACGCCGCGCGAGCAGGAGGTGCTGGAGCTGGTGGCGGGTGGGCTGTCGAACGCCGCGATCGGCCAGCGCCTGCACCTGAGCATCAAGACGGTGGAACCGGTCGTCAGCACCATCTTCAGCAAGCTCGACCTGCACCCGGACGTCGACCACAACCGCCGCGTGCTCGCCGTCCTCGCCTACTTGCGCAGCTGATCCGCCCGGTTTGCGCCGTTGCCCGAGCCCGGACGACGGGAGCACACTGCCGGTGCAGGGGTGCTCGGGCCGGTGTGGTGCGAGGCCGCGATGGACGTGACGAGCCAGGTGCCGCGGGACGACCGCGTGCTGCGGTACACGCGCGGGGTGTCGCTGTTCATCGTGCCGTTCCTGTTGGGGGCGTGGGTGATCCTGTACGTCTTCCCGAGGCGCACCGCGCAGCTGTGGGCGTGGCCGATCGCAGCGCGCATGTCGTCCATGGTGCTGGCGTCGGCCTACCTCGGCGGCGCGTACTTCTTCCTGCGGGTGCTGCGCGAACGGCGGTGGCACAGCATCGGCACGGGCTTCGTGGCCGTCACCGTCTTCGCCTCGCTGCTGGGGGTCGCGACGGTCGTGCACTGGGACCGGTTCTCCCACGGGCACCTCACGTTCTGGCTGTGGGCGGCGCTCTACTTCACGGCGCCGTTCCTGGTGCTCGGGGCCTGGGTGGCCAACCGTCGGTACGCGGCTCCGGTCTCGGCGTCCGACGTCGTGCTCGGTCCGGTCGCGCGGTCGGTGGTCGGCGGGGTCGGGCTGCTGGCGCTGGCGCAGGGTGCGGCGATGTTCGTGCGGCCGAGCGCCTTCGTCCCGTTGTGGCCGTGGGCCCTGACGCCGCTGACGGCTCGGGTGGTGGCCGCGACGCTGTGCCTCGGCGGCGCGGGGGTCGGCGCCTGGCGCGACCCGCGGTGGACGGCGTTGCGGCGCATGGTGGAGGTCGAGGTGGTGATGGTCGCCCTGATGCTGGTCGCGGCCGTGCGGGCCTCCGACGAGCTGCTGCCCGGGCGGGCCCTGGCCTGGCCGCTGCTGGTCGGGATCGTGCTGGTGCTGCTGGGATCTTGCGGCCTCTGGGTGCGGTACGAGCGGCCGCTCAGGCGGGTGGCGGCAGCGTGACGCCGAAGCCGGCGACCGCCAGGCGCAGCAGCACCTGACCGGGGGCGAGCAGGTCGGCGATGCGGGCCGCGCTGAGCACCTCGAGCTCGCCGAGGCGGGTCGCGTACGCGCCGAGGCCGGCCAGGCGCGCCCGCTGGAGCTCGAGCGTGTTGTGCCACACCTTGGCGCGCGACTCGCGCAGGAACCGCTTCGACGCCGCCCGGTTGAGCGGGCGCAGCGCGCGGTCGGTCAATGACAGCTGCACGTCGAGCGCGGCGTCCTCGGCGGCGACGCGACCGGCGAGCACGCCGTCGATGCGCTCGTGGTCGCGCTGGCGGCTCGCCATCAGCACGGGGTCGGCGAAGTCCTCGTCGGAGATGACGGCGAGCAGCGCCTGCGGCAGGTCGTAGTTCACGTGCGCGTTGATGCCGAGCAGCACCCGCCGCAGCGACGGCAGGTCGGCGGGTGCGTCGAAGGCGAGCCGCCACGGCCGCGAGGCCCGGCCTCCGGCCAGGTGGGCGTCGAGCGCGTCGAGGTACAGCTGGGCGAAGGCGACGTCCCAGCGCTCGACCCACCCGGCGTCCTCGAAGGTGCCACCGTCGACCGCCGCGCCGACTGCCAGCGTCGTCCGCCGGTAGGTGTCGAGGAAGGCGCGCAGATGCTGCTGGTCCGGCGGGAGCGCCTCTCCCCTGGCCCGCATCGCCGCGACGACGGCGTCGACCTCGTGTGCCACGGCGTCGCCTACTGCGGCAGGGAGCCGTTCTGCCGCGCCTGCTGGTGGTCGGTGCGCGGCCAGAAGAACACCGCCTTGCGGCGCGCGGTGACGTACCCGACGTCGATGGTGGTCTTGACCGCGACGTCGAGCGGCGCCCGGACGACGACCGCCAGCCGGGTGCACCCGTCCAGGTCGGCGGACCCGGTGCGCTTCAGCACCCAGCGGGGCTTGGAGGTCTTCTCGTTCAAGGCGTCCACGCTGACCTCCTGCATCGTGCGCTCGGTGCCGCGCTCGACGGAGGCGTCGATGCCGACGTCCGCGATGGTCAGCTTGGGTCCGAGCGACACCTTGGTCGACCGCGAGACCTCGCTGGCCACCCGGTCGGGCTTCATCGACCACGCCACGGCGTCCGGGGTGAGCCCGTCGTCGCGCGTCATGGTGAGGTCGAGCCAGGCGCGCTCGAACCGTTCGGACGCGTGGTCGAGGTGCAGCGAGAGCGCGAGAACGCCCAGCAACCAACGGGATCCGCCGTCCTCGCGGAACGCCTCGGTGTCGGCGTCGTCCTTGGCGTAGTCGGCGGGCAGCTCGGTCCAGAACGGTCCGCCGAGCAGCACCGAGCCCGGGACGTCGTCGGGCCTGTCGTCGCTGCGGGTCTCCCGGGGCTCGAGCGCGATCGGCTGGAGGTCGAGCGCCGGGACGTCGACGGCGAAGGCAGGATCGGTCGTGGTCATGTCGGGGTTCCTCTCCCGCTCAGCGTGAACGCGCCCCAGTCCCGGTAGACGGGGTAGGCGGCGCGGGTGGTGCGCTGCGCGCGGGCGAAGGCGTCGAGAGCGTTGACGCCGGCGGCCAGGTCGGTGTGCAGGGTGGTGAAGAACAGCTCGGCGGTGTCGGACCGCACGTCCCACATCGTGCCGATGACGCAGCGGACGCCGGCGAGGAGCAGCGCCGCCGGCAGGCCTCGGGGGTTGTCGGCCTGGTCGAACTGGCCGAGCGCCGTCTCGCACGCGCTGAGCGTGACGACCTCGGTGCCGCGCAGGTCGTCGGTGAGCAGCTCGTGGGCGCGCAGCACGCCGTCGCTCTCGTCGTCCGGCGCGAGGAACACGCACTGGAAGGACGGGGCGTCGTAGTCGTGGCGCCCGTGAGCGGCGATGTGCACGAAGCGCGCGGTGCGCAAGGCCTCCCGGACGGCGGACTCCGTGGCGTGGGCGTCGACGAGCGCCTGCTCGCCGTAGACCGCGGCGACGGCCTGGGCCTCGGTTCCCGCGTGGCGCAAGGGGTTCAGGCCGTGCAGGCCGTCGGCGTAGGTGAGCCCGAACGACGCGATCTTGCGCCGGCGGTGGGTGCCGGTGGTGGGCTCGCCGCGTGAGTCGAGCAGGAGGGCGCGGTTGGGCAGGGTCGAGACACGCCAGGTCTCGGCGAGCGGCTGGTCGTGGTGCGGCACCAGGTGGAACGGCACGTAGTGCAGCGCGCCGTGCGGCACGAAGCACACGTGGTCGACACCCTGGGCCGACCAGGCGTCGAGCCAGGGCGTGAGCGCGGGCAGCAGGCTCGCGAGGCTCTGCAACCCTTGTGCCGCTTCGGGTGAGAGGAGGTCGGGCTCGCTGGGCTCGAGCAGCGAGCGGCGCAGGTCGGCCACCCACGCGGTGAGCAGCGAGCCCCACAGCCGTCGTCCGCCGTGCGACATCTCGACCTGGGCGTCCGGGGAGCCGAGGTCGATCATGAAGGCGTTCATGCCGTCGCGGGTCATGCCGACCGCGTAGAGCCCGGCGTTGCCGTCAGGCGTGCGGCCGAGGTAGAGCTCGACCAGCGCCGTCCGGTCGTCGAGCGACGCCTCGATCTGGTGCTGCCCGAGCAAGGTGACGGTCTGCGCGCCCCCGAGCATCTCGCGGTGCAGCCGGCGGTCGAACGCCTGCTTGAGCGCCCGGACCTGGCCGTACGGATCGCCCTCGACGCCCTGCACCGAATCGATCCGGGACGCCGCGAGCAGCAGGTTGTCGTCGAGCGCGCGGTCGGGGTCGTCCGGCTCGGTGCCGATCTGCGCCTGGATCGTGGCGATCTGCTGCAGCAGGCTGGTGGCGGCGGTGTCCCGGTCGAACGCGAAGCGTTGAGCGCTCACCAGCAGCGCGGCGAAGCGCATGCCCTTGGCGACCTGGAACGCGATGAGCACGGCCTCCGGGTTGTAGGCGACGCGGTCGCCCTCGACCCTCCCGAGCCGGGCGAGGGCGTGCCGGCAGACGTTCTGCACGAGCTCGGTGGCGGCGTCCCCGGCCTGGTTCTCCAGGGCCAGGGCGTTCGGGCCGACCGCGACGATGGCGGCGATGGCTCCCTCCTGCGCCCCGTTGTCGATGAGGGTGCTGATCCGGGTGAGCATGTCGAGGGGCCGGTCGGTGAGGCCGAGGTCCACAGCCTGTCGCATCGCCTGGCCGTACAGCTGGATCGCTGCGGTCAGGTCACCGGCGTTCACGGCGTTGACGGCCAGACCGAGGGAGAGCTCCATCCGCAGGCCCTGCAACGGCCGGGCCATCTCCTCGGCCCAGACCGGCGCGACCTGCTCGGCCTCCGCCAGCAGCTGCAGCGACTGCTCCTCGCCGTCGATCTCGCTGATCTGGCGGGCGACCCAGGCCAGGCCCGACGCGTAGGCGGCCGGGTCCCACCGCTCGTCGCGCGCCATGGTGCGCACCAGGTCGGGGGTGTCGGCGACGTCGGCCGCGAGCAGCCGCTCCCGGCCGCCGTCGACGCGGGCGACCAGGTCGCGGCTGAGCTGGAACTCCCACAGCGTGGGCAGCTGGTGCTCGGGGGCCACGCTGGTGATCAGGGGGCCGGCTCGCTCGACGGCGGCCGCGCCGAGAAGCGGCGCGGACTGGCGCAGCAGGGCCATCGAGTTGATCGCGATCTCGACGGCGCGGTCCTGGCCGTAGCGATCGACGAGCGCGTCACCGCTGTCACGCACCAACCACTCCAGATCGGCGGGTGCCGGCGCCTCGTCGAGCTCGGCGAGCAGCCCGTACACCGCGACGACGTCGGCCATCGCCTCGTCGCGGTCGATGAGCGCGGCGGCCTCGCGCGCGAGGTCGGCGACGTGCGCGCGGTCGACGGGCTCGCCGAACTCCTCGAGGTAGATCAGGCTGCTGGCCTGCGCCTTGCGGCAACGGCCTCTGGTCGGTCCGTCGCCGAGCGCGGCCGCCTCGGCGTAGGCCGCCTCGGCCGTCGTGAGCAGGTCCACGGGCGGCGGCATGACCCACTCCTCCTCGGGCACCCCTACCAGCTCGCGCTGATGGCGCTCGAAGAACTGCCGCTGCTTGATGTAGAGCGTTGTCTTGAGGGTGGCCCGGCTCGGTGCCGTCACGATCGGGTTGCTGCACAGGGCGCCGAGCGTGATGAGCGCGCTGAAGAGGTGGTCCTTGTCGCCCGCTTCCCGCGCTCGTGCCACCTGGTGCTCGGCAACTCGTTGCGCGGCCCGGGCGAGACGGCCGTCGGACTCGCGGACGAGCAGCCGCCCGGCGGCCGTCGCGTACATCCCGTCCAGGACGATGCTCTGCCGGCCGAAGTGATCAGTGGTGCCGTCGGCGTCAGCCGCCGCGGCGCGGACGATCGAGAGCAGCGCCACGGCGTCGGCGTCGCCGCTCTGGTCGGCGAGCGCGCACGCGACGTCGACCCCTTCCTCGTCGAGCGTGTCGGCGTGCCGTGGCGCCTGGGCGACCGCTTGCTGCAGCGGGACGACGTCCTGCCGGACAGCCATCCACAGCTGGGCCAACGGGGTCGCGGCGAAGCGGTCCAGCGCGGCGGAGAAATCGGCGTCCAGCGCCGGGGACGTGGTGGTCTCGCCCATGACGGCCTCCCTGCGAGCCGCGACGCCGTCGTCCGGGCGTCGTGCTCATGGTGGACCTGCGCGACCTCGCCCGTCACCCGTTCGGGCGAATCACCAGCTGAAGATCCCGCTGTAGGCGTTGAGGGCGGGCTGGCCGCCGAGGTGGGCGTAGAGGACGGTCGAGTCCTTGGCGATCTCGCCGCCGCTGACGAGGTCGACCAGCCCAGCCATGGACTTCCCCTCGTAGACCGGGTCGATGATCATCGCCTCGAGCCGTCCGCTGAGCAGGATCGCCTCGATCGTCGACTCGACCGGGATGCCGTAGAGGTCGCCGGCCCAGCCCTCGAGCACCGTGATCTCGTCGTCCCGCAGATCGCGGCCGAGGCCGATCAGCTCGGCAGTGCCGCGGGCGATGCGGGCGACCTGGTCGCGGGTCTTGTCGAGGGTGGCCGAGGCGTCGATGCCGAGAACGCGACGCGGGCGGCCACCGGCGTCCTCGAGCGCGGCGAAGCCGGCGATCATGCCGGCGTGCGTCGAGCCGGTGACGGTGCAGACCACGACCGTGTCGAAGAAGACGCCGAGCTCGCGCTCCTGCTCGGCCACCTCGTACGCCCAGTTGGCGAATCCGAGCCCACCCAGCCGGTGCTCGGACGCCCCGGCCGGGATGGGGTACGGCTTGCCGCCGCTCGCTTCTACCTCGTCGAGCGCCTCCTGCCAAGACTTCCGGATGCCGATGTCGAAGCCGGCCGGGTCGGGCCGCGCGTCGGCGCCCATGATGCGCGACAGCAGGATGTTGCCGACCCTGTCGTTGACCGGGTCGTCCCAGTCGACCCACTTCTCCTGCACCAGGCGGACCTTGAGCCCGAGCTTGGCGCCGACAGCCGCGACCTGTCGGGTGTGGTTCGACTGGTAGCCGCCGATCGACACGAGCGTGTCGGCGCCGGACGCCAGGACGTCGGGGACGATGTACTCGAGCTTGCGGGTCTTGTTGCCGCCGAACGCGAGCCCTGAGCTGACGTCCTCGCGCTTGGCCCAGACCTGCGCGCCTCCGAGGTGCTGCGTGAGCCGGTCGAGCCGGTGCACCGGGCTGGGTCCGAAGGTCAGCGGGTACCGCTCGAAGTCCGTGATCGCCATGCCGCAGTCTGGCATCGGCAGGCAGCGGAGGGAACGACGAAGGCCCGGTCCTGACGGACCGGGCCTTCGAGTGGTAGCGGGGGCAGGATTTGAACCTGCGACCTCTGGGTTATGAGCCCAGCGAGCTACCGAGCTGCTCCACCCCGCGTCGGTCGGCCTCGCGGCCGAACTGATAGCAAGGCTACGTCAGGCGGTCCGGCCGGGGCAAATCGGCCCCGGCCGGAGCACGTCTCACGGCGTCGACGAGGGCGTCGCGGACGGCGACGCGCTCGGGCTGGCGGACGGCGTGGCCGTCGCGCCACCGGAGGGCGCCGCTTGGGCCTCCGCCTCGACCGCCCGCTGCAGCGCGTCCTGCAGCCGCTTCTGCGCCTCGCCGTACGCCGCGAAGTCGCCCTTGCCCAGCGCCACCTGGCCGTCCTGGATCGCCTTCTGCGCGTCGGCCAGCGCGGTCTTCAGCTCGTCGGACGGCGTCGTCGTCCCACCGCCGCCCGAGCCGCCGCCCGTGCCAGTACCGCCACCGCCACCGGTCCCGGCGTCCCCGGCTGAAGCGCCCGAGTTGCCGCCGAACACCTGGTCCAGCGCCTCGTCGAGAGTGTCGGCGAAGCCGATCTTGTCGCCGAAGCTGACCAGCACCTTCTGCAGCAGCGGGTAGGACGTCGTCCCGGTGCCGCGCACGTACACCGGCTGCACGTACAGCAGACCGCCACCGACCGGCAGCGTCAGCAGGTTGCCGTTCTCGACCCGCGTCGAGCCGCCCTGCCGCAGCAGGTTCAGCGTGTTCGACACCGTGGTGTTGGAGTTGAAGTTGTTCTGCACCTGGCCCGGGCCGGAGACCACCGTGTCCTTCGGCAGCTGCAGCACCCGGATCGTGCCGTACCCGTCACGCTTCTTGCCGGCTTCGTCGCCGGCATTCGCATCCACCGCCGCGAAGGCCGTCAGCACGTTGCGCGTGCCACCACCGGACGGGATGAAGGTCGACGTCAGCGAGAACGTCGCCCCCTCCTGCCCCGGCATCTGCAGGGTCAGGTAGTACGGCGGCTGGTCGATCGCCGTCGTCCCCTTGGTCGGGTCGTCCGGCACCACCCAGAAGTCCGAACCGCCGTAGAACGCGCTCGGGTCGGTCACGTGGTACCGCGCCAGCAACGAGCGCTGCACCTTGAACAGGTCCTCGGGGTAGCGCAGGTGCGACATCAGGTCGGCCGACACCTCCGACAGCGGCCGCACCGTGCCCGGGAACACCTTCATCCAGGTCTTGAGCATCGGGTCCTTGTCGTCCCACGCGTACAGCTTCACCGTGCCGTCGTACGCGTCGACCGTGGCCTTCACCGAGTTGCGGATGTAGTTGACCTGGTTGTCGGCCAGCGCCTGCACCGAGCTCGTCGCCGCGGTCAGCGAGTCGGCCGTCACGTCACCCAGCTGCGCCTTCTGCGCGTTGGGGTAGCGGTCGGTCGTGGTGTAGCCGTCGATGATCCACTGGATCTTGCCGTCGACCACCGCGGGGTACGGGTCGCCGTCGACCGTCAGCCACGGCGCGACCTTCTGCACCCGCTCGCGCGGGTTGCGGTCGAACAGGATCCGCGAGTCGGCGTTCACCCGGTCGGACAGCAGGATGTTGTACTCCTGCATGGCGATCGCGAACGCCGCCCGCTTCGCGAACGACCCGATCGCCACACCGCCCTTGCCGGTGTACGTGTTGTTCTTCTGCCCGCTCTGGCTGGTGTCGGGGTAGTCCAGCTCGACCGGCGCGCTGCCCTTCGGCGCCCCCACGATCGAGTAGCTCGGCGACTTCTCGCCGAAGTAGATCCGCGGCTCGTACTGCCCCAGCGACCCGGTGGGCGGGATGTCGCCCTCGTAGAACACCGGCTTGCCGTCGCTCTCGCGCTGGTTGCCGTAGGCCGAGACGACGCCGAAGCCGTGCGTGTACGTCGTGTGGTCGTTGACCCAGTTCCGCTGCGCGTCAGCGAGTCCGTCGAGCTCGAGCTCGCGCACCGCGATCACGGTGTCGCGCGACTTGCCGTCGATCGTGTACCGGTCGACGTCCAGGCTGTCGGGGAATGCGTAGTACTGCTTGACCTGCTCGAGCTGGCGGAACGCGTCCGACACCAGCGCCGGGTCGAGCAGCCGGATGCCCGGCACCGTCTCGGCGTCGTTGCGCAGCTGCCCGGACGTCGCCGTCGTCTTCGCGTCGTACTCCTGGATCTGCACGTCGTCCAGCCCGTACGCCGCCCGAGTCGCCGCGATGTTGCGCTCGATGTACGGCCGCTCGCGCGAGGACTCGCTCGGCTTGACCTGGAACCGTTGCACCGCAGCGGGGTAGATGCCCCCGACGACGATCGCGCAGATCACCAGCAGCGCGGCACCGAGCCCGGGCAGGCGCCACGAGCGCAGCCAGATCGCGCCGATCACCACGAGGCCCACGACCACCGACGCGATGGCCAGGAACATCTTGGCCGGCAGCACCGCGTTGACGTCGGTGTACGTCATGCCCGTGAAGTCGCGCGCCAGCGAGTGGCTCGCCGTCGTCAGGTCGTACCGGTCGAGCCAGTAGCCGATGCCGCGCAGCAGCAGGAACAGCCCCAGCAGCACCGACAGGTGCACCCGGGCCGCGGTCGTCGTCCGCTGCTGCTCGCCGCCCTGCAGCCGCAGCCCGCCGTACAGGTAGTGGACGACGAACGCCGCGATCGCGGACAGGATCACCGCCGCCGTCAGCACCGACAGCACCAGGCGCAGGAACGGCATGGTGAAGACGAAGAAGCCGAGGTCCATGTGGAACTGCGGGTCCTTCACGCCGAACGGCGTGCGGTTGCGCCACATCAGGTACACCTGCCAGCGCCCGGACGCCGCCGCGCCCGCGATCAGCGCGATCGCCAGCGGCAGCACCACCGTCGCGACACGGCGCAGCGGCTCGATCTGCTCGCGGTAGTGGTCGAGCGAGGCCTGCTCGGGCGACACCGGCGCGTACACCGGCCGCGTGCGGTAGGCCAGCGACAGCGACACCGCCACCGCGGCGCCCACCACCACCGCGGCGATCACGAACAGCAGCACCCGCGCGAAGAGCGTCGTCGTGAAGACCTTGGTGTAGCCGATCGACTGGAACCACAGCACGTCGACCCACACGCGCGAGGAGAACACCGCCAGCACGATCACCGCGACGACCACCGCGATCGCCGGCACCAGCGGCCCGCGCCGCCTCGGCGCCACCACCGGCCGGTCGCCCTCGCGACGCGGCGGTCCACCCCAGGGCGGGTTGAAGCTCACGGTGTTCCCCTCGCTGACGGCAGGACGGCGGCGGCTGCCCGACCGGGCACCCTCAAGGCCTCAACTTACCCGCGGGCCCCAGGGTTCCCGCTCGCCCCGAGCGGTTGGCAGGATGGCCCGCGTGACCAGCTCCCTCACCCGCGCCCTGCTCGAGACCGAGGCGCACGTCGCGAGCGCCGGGTGGGACCAGCCGCCGCGCCTGTTCGCCCTGGTGCGCACTGCCGCGCTGCTCGAGCGCGAGCCGGGCCTGCGCACCCAGCTCGACCCCGGCACGGTCGAGGCCGCGGCCGCCGACGACGGCCACCTCATCGCGGTCGAGCAGGAGAACCTGCCCGCCACCTCGCACCTCGAGTCGATCCTGGGACAGATGACATGGGGACCGGACGTCGACGGCGTCGCGATCACGGTCGAGCGGGTCGTCGTCCCGCCCGAGGCCGAGCGCGACCTGCCGGCCGACGACCAGGCCGCCGTCGACTACCTCGCGGCGCACCCGTCGCGGCAGGACGTGCGCCTGGCGGTCGCCGTGCTGCGCGGCGGCGAGCACCAGTGCGGCGTGCGGCAGCGCCAGCACGACGAGGCCGGCTCGGTCGCCGTCGGTCCCGACCTCGTGCCCGGCCTGGTCGCGGCCCTCGCCGCGACCCTCGAGAACGACTGAGCCGCTAGCTCGTCTTGGTGCAGGTCGGCAGCGAGCCGCCCTGCCCGGCCGCGATCTTCTCGACGTCGGTGCGCGACTCGTGCAGCGTCGACGTCTTCACCACGCGCAGCCCCGACGGCACGTTGCCGACGACCTCGTCGCAGTTCGACGACGGCGCCAGGAACCATTGCGCCCCAGCGTTCTTGGCGCCCACGAGCTTCTGCGCGATACCGCCGATCGGGCCGACGTTGCCCGCCCCGTCGATGGTGCCGGTGCCCGCGATCTTCGCACCGCCGGTGAGGTCGCCCGGCGTCAGCAGGTCGTAGATCCCGAGGGCGAACATCATGCCGGCGCTCGGCCCGCCGACGTCCTTCGTCGCGAACTTCACGTCGACCGGGAAGTCGTACGTCGGCGAGAGACCGACGCCGAG
Source organism: Angustibacter peucedani (assembly GCF_054779595.1). Classification (NCBI taxonomy): domain Bacteria; kingdom Bacillati; phylum Actinomycetota; class Actinomycetes; order Kineosporiales; family Kineosporiaceae; genus Angustibacter; species Angustibacter peucedani. The sequence continues at coordinate 7,003 of NZ_BAAGXY010000016.1, read as the reverse complement.
CACCGTGCGGCCCTCCGAGCTGGCCAGCTGGGTGGTGACCTCGCGGGTCGAGCCGTCGCGGCGCACCTGCACCTTCACGGTGGCGCCGGACTTCAGCGACTGGATCTGCTTGCGCAGCGCAGCGCTGTCCGACACCGGCGAGCCCTGGAAGCCCGTGATCACGTCACCGGCCTTGAGCACCTTCGCGGCGGGCAGGTCGGCGCCGACGTCCGCGATCGTGATGGTCTCGGGCACGGTGCGGCCGAGCTCGCGCAGGCCCGCCGCGGTGGCGCTCTGCTGCGAGTCCGACATCTCGGCGGCGGTCTCGGCCTCGGCCTGGCCCTGCGTCTGCCCCGGCGGGAACACCTGCTCCTCGGGGATGACCGCCTGCGTCGGCGAGACCCAGCTGCGGAAGACGTCGAGCAGCGTCACCTTGTGACCCGGACCGCCGAAGACGGCGACCGTCGTCATGTCGAGCGTGCCCTTGCCGGTGGGGCGGTACGACTCGGTGCCGTCGACGCGGATCAGGTCGGTGCCGCCCACCTGGCCGAGCACGTTGGTGGCCGGGCCGGGCGCGTAGATCGCGTACGGCGCGGGCACCAGCGCGACCACGGCCGCGAGCCCGATCGCGAGCAGACCCGTCAGCACCACGGTCAGCGTGCGCGGCGTCAGCCCGGACGACGAGCGCGGCGGCGGCCCGCTGAGCAGCGGGGGCGTCTGCAGCTGGCTCATCGTCGCTCCTGACCCTGGGGGCGGCTGGGGTCCCGGTCGGCGCTGCGGACGTGCGCCATGGCCTCGCGGAACCGCGTGTAGTCCTCGACCGTGTCGTAGCCGTCGCGCGGACGACGCTCACGACGGGCGAGCAGCACGACCCCGACGACGACGAGCGTCGCCACCACGGGGACGAGCCACCAGACCCAGAACGGAGCGCTCGACACCACCGAATCGTAACGGCGCGACCTGTGAGCCAGCCGCGCGCCTGGCGCGGTCAGGGCAGCCCGACCCACTCCTGCTCGCCGTCGCCGAACGTCTGGTGCTTCCAGATCGGCACGGTGGACTTCAGCGTGTCGATCAGGTCGCGCGCCGCGTCGAACGCCTGGCCGCGGTGGCGCGCGCTGACCGCCACCACCACCGCGAGGTCGCCGATCGCGAGGTCGCCGACCCGGTGCACCGCCGCGAGCGCCACGACGTCGTGCCGCCCGGCGACCTCGCCGCACACCTGCCGCAGCTGGTCGGTCGCGGTCGGGTGCGCGGAGTACGACAGCGCGGTGACCGCGCGCTCGTGGTCGACGTCCCGCACGGACCCCACGAACACCGCGGTGCCGCCGGCCGACCCGTCCGCGACGGCCGCCAGAACCTCGTCGACCGACAGCGCGGTGTCGCGGACGGCGCACAACCGCACCGCCTCGGGGCCGGTCATCAGCTCTCCCTCCGCCGGCGGCGGCGCACGATCGCGGCGGTGCCCACGAGCGCGACGGCCGCACCGGCCGCGCCCAGGGCGGCGTCCTTGCGGTCGAGCCGCCGCGAGGCGACCGCGTGGTGGCCGCGCACCTGCTCGAGCAGCTCGCCGAGGCACGTCTCGTTGTCGTAGGTCGGCGTCCACCCCGCGGCGCGCAGCCCGGACGACGACACCACCCACGGGTGCACCACGAACGCCAGGTCGGTGGCCGGCGCCGGCAGCACGCCCACGCGGTGCAGGCGCTCGGCGGTGCCGAAGGCCAGGGCTGCGGGGAGCTCGACGCGGCGCATCCCGCTCAGCCGCTCGACGTCCCGCTGCGGCATCGACCCCTCGCTGCCGACCGTGAGCGGCCCCTCGAGCCCGGCGACGACGGCGGTCTCGACCGCGCGCGCCAGGTCGTCGACGTGGCAGAACTGCCAGCGGGTGTCGGCCTCGCGAACCGCCAGCAGCCGGGGCGCCTCGAAGTGGCGGGTGACGACGGTGTCGACGCCGGGGCCGACGAGCGCGGCGGGGCGCAGCACCGTGACCGCGACGCCCGGGTGCGTGCGGTGCACCCGCGACAGCACCTGCTCGACCTCGAGCAGGTCGCCCACCGTGCCGGCGTCGGGCACGGCCGCGACGGGCGCGTCGTCGTCCAGCGGCACCGGGTTGTCCGCGGTGGCGCCGAGCACCATCGCGCTCGTGACGGCGACCAGCCGCTGCGCCCCGACGGCTGCCGTGGCGGTGGTGACGGCCTGGGCGCGGCGCACGGCGTGCTCGCGCCGGGCGGCGGCGGCCTGGTCGAGCGCCGCGGCGAGGTCGGTGGGGGCGGCGAGCAGGACGACGACGTCGACCCCGCGCAGGCGGCTCGCGACGTCCGGGGTGTCGAGCGGTCCGACCCGCCAGGTCGCGTCGGCCGGGCCGCGGGACTCGTCGAGCGCGAGCACCTTGCCGACGGTGCCGTCGGCAGCAGCCGCGAGGAGGCGCTCGGTGACGGCGGTGCCGAGGACGTCGGCAGCGCCCACGACCGCGACGGTCGGCGCCTTGGCACGGCCGGGGCGGGCGGGCCGCCGGGTGCGGCGTCGCGTGCTGGCGCGTTCAGCCCTCGGTGAAGATCCCGGGGAGGGAGCGTCCGACGGGGAACTCACCGGCGGCCTCCCTGGTTATCGTCGTGGACCCGCGACATCTTCGCAGGCGTGGAGGAGAGTGCGATGAGCGACCGACCGATGGGCTTCGGCCCGTCCGACCCGGACGACGAGCCCGACCGCGGTTCGGACGGTCGCGACGAGGGTGCTGGCGGCTCGCCCGCCGACCCGTTCGCCGCGTTCCTCGGCGGCGGCGACCCCGAGCAGCTGGCCCAGATGCTGCAGGCCGCGGGCGCCGGTGACGTCGACGCCGACCAGGTGCGCCAGATGATGGCCCAGGTGCAGCGCATGATGGCGACGCCCGGCGACGGCGGGCCGGTGAACTGGCAGCTGGCCGGCGACATCGCCCGGCAGGTCGTCAGCGAGCACGGCGACGCGAGCGTCGGCGCGGTCGAGCGGCGCGAGGTCGACGACGCGCTGCGGCTGGCCGACACCTGGCTGGCCGAGCACACGACGCTGCCCTCGGCCGGCACCCGCACGCACGCCTGGAGCCGGGCCGAGTGGGTCGAGGGCACCCGGCCGGTGTGGCGCCGGCTGGTCGAGCCCGTGGCCGAGAGCGTGGGCACCGCGATGGCGGACGCGCTCGGCAAGCAGGCGCCGGCCGAGCTGGCGGGGCCGCTGGGTGCGGCCTTCAGCGGGCAGGCCGGCGCGATGATGCGGCAGATCGGCGGGTCGGTCTTCGGCATGCAGGTCGGCCAGGCCGTCGGCACGCTCGCCACCGAGATCGTGAGCGGCACCGAGATCGGGCTGCCGCTGGTCGAGGACGGCGCGGTCGTGCTGCTGCCGGCGGGGGTGCGCGCGTTCGGCGAGGGGCTCGACGTCCCGCTGGACGAGGTACGGCTGTACCTCGCCCTGCGCGAGGCGGCGCGCTCGCGGCTGTTCGCGCACGTGCCGTGGCTCTCGTCGTCCCTGCTGGGTGCGGTCGAGGACTACGCGCGTGGCATCACCATCGACACCGACCGGATCGAGTCCGCGCTGCGCGAGGCCGACCCGAGCGACGCGGCCGCGATGCAGCAGGCGCTGTCGAGCGGGCTGTTCGAGCCCGAGCGCACGCCGGTGCAGCAGGCCGCGCTCGACCGGCTCGAGACGATGCTCGCGCTGCTCGAGGGCTGGGTCGAGGTCGTCACCGACGACGCGGCGGCCGCGCTCCCCCACGCCGGCGCCCTGCGCGAGACGGTGCGGCGTCGGCGCGCGATCGGCGGACCGGCCGAGCAGACGTTCTCGGCGCTGGTCGGGCTCGAGCTGCGGCCGCGCCGGCTGCGCGACGCCGCCGCGTTGTGGCAGGTCATCGGGCGCTCGCTGGGCGTCGAGGGGCGCGACGCCGTGTGGTCGCACCCCGACCTGATGCCGACGGCCGACGACCTCGACGACCCGATGGGCTACGCCGAGCGCCGGGCCGAGGCCGATGCCGGGTCGGCGGACGTCGACGCCGCGATCGAGCGCCTGCTGCAGGGCGAGGAGTGAGCGACCTCTTCTCCGACGCGGTCTCGGTGCTGACGCGGTGGGCGGCGCCGTCGTCCGAGCAGGGAGCGTTGCGCGACGGGTACCTGGAGCACCTGCGCGCCCACCCCGACGGCATCTGGCGCGACGGACCGCCCGCCCACCTGACGGCGTCGTGCTTCGTGCTCGATCCTTCGGGTGAGCGGACGTTGCTCACCCTGCACCGGCGCGGGGGCTTCTGGGTGCAGTTCGGCGGGCACCTGGAGCCGGGGGATGCCTCGCTGGCCGGGGCGGCGCTGCGCGAGGCGCGCGAGGAGTCCGGCGTGCACGACCTGGCGATGACCGCCGAGCCGGTCGACCTCGACCGGCACGCGCTGTCGTCGCGGTTCGGGCGCTGCGCCGAGCACCTCGACGTCGCCTACGCGGCGGTGGCTGCTGTTGATGCGCTGCCGGTGGTCAGCGACGAGAGCGACGACGTGGCGTGGTGGCCGGTCGACGCCCTGCCCCCGGACGTCGTCCCCGACCTGCCGCCGCGGCTGGCCCGCGCCGCCGCCCTCGTGCGCGCTCGCAGTTGATCACGTTGTGCATGGCTAGGCGTGCTGTCCAAGGGTTGTAGCCCGTGACAAGCACCGCTAACCCTTGGACAGCTGCCAGTCGGCAAGGCGTGCGCGGCCTTCATGACGTGATCAACTGCGGCGGCCGCGAAGCGATCAGCGGCGGACGTCGGCGGGGCCGTCGGTGAGCGGCAGGCCGGCCGCGACCCAGGCCTCGACGCCGCCGGCGAGGTCGGTGGCGCGGTGCAGGCCGACCCGGCGCAGGCTCTCGGCGGCCAGGCTCGAGCTGTAGCCCTGGCGGCACACCACGACCACCTCGACGTCGTAGCCGGTGGCCTCGGGGATGCGCGAGCCGCTGGCCGGGTCGAGCCGCCACTCGAGCACGGTGCGGTCGATCACGAGCGCCCCAGGCAGCTCGCCGGTCTCGGCCCGCTGGGTCTCGGTGCGGGTGTCGACCAGCAGCGCGCCCCGGCTCTGCGCCGCGAGCGCCTCGTGCGGGTCGAGGCGTCGGACGCCGTCCCGCGCCGCGCGCAGCACCGCGTCGACCCCCGGTGGCTGCGGCTCGCTCAGGCCGGCTCGCCCTCGGTCTCGGCGCCCACGACGTCCGGCGCCTCGGCCTCGGCCAGCGGCTCGTCGCCGGTGTCGCTGACGTCCAGCCCGGCCGTCGCCGACACGCCCTCAAGGTAGCCCCGCGCCCGTTCGGTGCGCGGGTAGGACGCCAGCAGCGCCCAGAACGCCGCGCCGTGCCGCGGCTCGATCAGGTGCGCCAGCTCGTGCAGCAGCACGTAGTCGAGCACCCAGGCGGGCATGCCCTGCACCCGCGAGCTGATCCGGATCGTGCCGTCGGCCGGGGTGCACGAGCCCCAGCGGGAGTTCTGGTTGGTCACCCACGCGACGGACGCCGGCCGCGCCTGGCCGCCGAGGTAGCGCGTCGACAGCTCGCCGGCGCGCCGGGCCAGGGCCGCGTCGCTCGGACGGCGGCGCCGGTCCTGCGCCTCCAGCCGCTGCACCATGGCCGCGACCCACTCGGCCTCCTCGGCGCGGGTGAAGCGCGCGGGGATGAGCACGATGGTGCGCCCGCCGTCGCGGTAGGCGCTCACGGTGCGCCGGCGGCGACGGCTGCGGCGGACCTCGACCTCAGCAGCCATACCCGGACGGTACCCGCCGGCACCGACGTCCACCCCGTGGACACACAGGGTCCACCAGCACGACACGAGTTTTCGTCCACAGGGTGGGGACGACGTCCTCGCAGGTCACCGGCCCGTAGCGACAGCCCACGCGCCGTCGTCCACAGGTCGTCCCCCGCCCTCCCACAGGCCAGGGGCGACCCCTCCCCAGGATGCCCACAGGGCCGTCCACAGGGAGCACGCCGCCCGCGTTGACCCCCGCCGCGCCGTCGCCCTAGCGTGGCCACCCACGAGACCCCTCGGGATAACCCGGGTCTCCCGCGCCTGGGGAAGGGCGCGGGCGGCCCGCGAGCGCCCCGGGGGGTCTCGCGTCTGAGCACGGCCCTGAGCACGGGCTGAGCACGGCCTGAGCACGGGCGCGCCGGGGGTGCCTCCCGCACGCCGAGCACGGTCTGGTCTATGGTGAGGGCCGCTCGGTGAGCACGAGGGCAACCGCCCCGCCACCGAGGAACCCACCCGAGACGACGAGGAGACACCCATGGCGGACGAGACCTGGAGCGGCGAGTTCTACTGCGTGAAGTGCAAGGAGAAGCGCGAGGCCGAGGGCAAGGTCGTCGAGACGAACGGCCGTCGCATGGCCAAGGGCGTGTGCCCGGTCTGCGGCACGAACCTCAACCGCATCCTCGGCAAGGCCTGAGCACCACGACTCAGCCGCTGACGGGCGGTCCGCACCTCGGTGCGGACCGCCCGTCCGGCGTTTGCGGGCCTGTGGACGAGCGCGGACGTCGGCGGGCCGGCGCTGCCAGGCTGGTGCGGTGCGACGACGACCCCGCCTCCACCCCGGCCTGCGCCCCGCGTGGCGCGACGCGACCACCCTGCAGCTCGGCACCGCGCCGGGTCGAGGCGTCGTGCTGGCCGGGCTGCGCGCGGGCGACGACGTGCTGGTCGAGGCGCTCGACGGCACCCACGACCTGGACGCCCTGGCCGAGGTGGCACGCGGTCGCGGCCTGCCGGTGCGCCGGGTCGGCGAACTCGTCACCGCGCTGGCCCGGGCGGGCGCGCTGCTCGCCGACGGTTCGCGGGCGGCCGACCGCGCACACCTGAGCCGGCTGCACCCGGGCGACCGCGAGCGGCTCGCGGGCGACGCCGAGGGGTGGTCGCTCGTGCTGCCCGGTCCGCGCGACGACGGGCTGATGCTGCTGTCCCGCCGCCGCGCGCGGCACGTGCTCGTCGACGGCGTCGGACGCCTGGGCGCTGCGCTGGCCGCTGTGCTGGCGGCCGCCGGCGTCGGGCACGTGCTGGTGCGCGACGACCGCCGGG